>JAQGPC010000210.1 GCA_028293285.1 Pedosphaera sp. | reverse complement strand
GTGCAGTGTTGGCGACGAATTCGAGTTTGAGACGGGTTTCTTTTTTGGTGTTCGCTGGCATATATTCCAGACCATTACCACCCCATTAAATTCACAAAAAAATGCAAGCTCAAAGCTCATCGTAATGATTCGGGTTTATTTCACTCAACCGGCATTCACGGCTTGCTTCGCGGGAAACTCTTCGCTACAACTTCGCGTCGTAATAATATGTTTCAGCGCCTAAGTAGTTTTATTGGCCGTAAGCCGCCCCAAAAAGGTGGCCCCAAACTTCCAGAACCCACCAGTTCATTTGCTCCACAGAGAGATAATCGAGATCGCAAACAGACGTTTTCGAAAATTTTCCGTTGGCGACTGCCCGCTGGTTGCACTGAAGAACCTGCTTCGGTGGAAATCATTGGTTCGTTTACCAATTGGAAAAGGGTGCAACTCGCGCGCGATGGCAAGCAGGATTCCTGGCATGCGATGATCCATCACATCGAAGGAAATCGCACCCACCATTACATGCTTTTGTTGGACGGCAAGCCCGCCCACGATAAGACGAGTGACGGTCTCGCCGTGCCGCATGGCGATCAGGAAGAGGAATATGCCCTGACGACTGACAAAGGTCCCCGGGTATTTATGCTCTTCGGCCAGACCAAGTAATCACGACGGACGGAACGCCGTGCCGTCATTTCGGCTGCGGCAGTGGCGTGCGCTCCAGTTCAATCAACTCGTGCAACCGGGCAAGTGCGGGTCGCTCATTCACGGCGAGCAGAAATTCCCAGGCGGCCAACACACGCCGATAGAAAAGCGTGCGTTCGGCAGCGGTCTTGTCGCTGAGCGGCTCCGGCCCGCGCAGGTCTGAGTCCGAATATTGTGTCTGCCGTGATCTTCCCTGCGACAATTTCTCCGCGGCTGCGCGCACATCTCCATTCTCCGCATTTTTGGCCCACGCAATAATTTTAGCGCGGCGCTCCGCGCCCCAACGCACAATCGCTTCGGCTTTGGCGGGATCCACTGTCTGGGGATTGCTATAGCCGGAACGCCAGAATATTTCTTCCTTTAATGATTGGCCGCTTAGGAAATAGTTGCTGCCCGCGGCTTCCTTGCTTAGCAAATATTTTTCAAAGTCTCGAACCGCCACGGGTAGGTTCGCCACCTGATTCGCTTCCACGGCAGTTTTCCAGGCAGGTCGCACGGTTTCATTCCAAAGTTTTCGCCGCTCCGATGCTCCACCCCCTCGGCCACTCCCCTGCCCTGGCTTTTGGGCTTGAGCTTGTGCCCGCTTCCGAGTCGGGATTTTTTTCTTGTCGCGGTCGGGATCAATCACCATTTCCAGTTCCTTGCGAGTGCCTGTGAGCAGCATCTTTTTAATGGCGGCATCTTGTTCGGTCAGTTTTTTTATAAAGCGCTGAAACAAAGCCTGTCTTTCGCGGAAAGCGGCGTCTGAACCTTTAGGCGTCGCGCCATCCACAGTGCGCTGGTACGTAGCGATGCGCTTTTTTATGGTTGAGGTAAGTTTAGGTTCCTTGGCCAACCGCGTTTCAATCAGGTTGGCCCAGCGCTCAAGATATTGCTCGGAGGTGGAATAAGGTTTATCAATGGTGCTGTCCACGAGAGTGGCGGCGGTGTGAGCTTCCGCAAAAGAACGCAACCCCTTTCCGGTGCGCTCCGAGGTGAACAAATCCATACCCAACAGATTCTCGGGAATGAAACGTTCGTAGCCCGCCCAATCGTCAGGATTGGGAGCGGGATCGCAACCCGAGGCGGGTGAAAATTCATCCGTAGCCGTGAAACCAGCAGCAGGTGGAAACGTGCGTGCTTCCTTGGGTACCGCCCATTCCGGCACGTCAGTAAACCATTTGGGATTCGGTGTCATTTCGTGCGACACAGCAAGATAATGGAATCCGCCCGCATGACATTGGGTCATGCAAAAGACCACGCGGCCTTTGCCGATGCCACGAAGAAGAGTTTGCCGGAATTCCGAGACGCCCAATGATTCGTCGTCGCTGGAGCGCCAGCCGCGCTCGCTTTTCGGGTCGCGGTCAAGGCTCCAAAGGCTGATGATGCTTTCGCCACCTTTGCCGGGAGTGCGTGAGCCATGGTCACCAACAAAAAGGTAAAGTGTTCCACCTTCAGCCACGGCAGGAAGAATTTCCTCGCGAAAGGTGCGCAGAATCAAATCATGCCTGGCTGGCAGGTTATGTGGCAAAGAACCGGGAAGCCAGGTATCGAGCAAAAGCCCGCTGCGTTTTACCTGGCGCCGCACGTCGCCAAAGATGGGCTTTTGACCTTCAACGTTGCCGGCTCCAAAAAAAGTCCAAACAGAATCGCGCGGATAATTCTTTTCGAAATAGGCAGCGACTGACCTGGCTTGAAGATATTGGGAGTAATTGTTGTCCAGCGGTGAATCGCCGCCAGAAAGCATCACAAAAACATCGCGCGCAAAAAGATTGGAAAGGCACCCTAAAGTTAAAAAGAAAATGAGCGCAACCGCTCGGATCGCTTGGGCCATGGGCGATTTAACCTGAACCATGCTCGAAGGTCAGGGGTAATGGCACGGGATTCAAGTTTCTTCTTTCTCAAAGCGGAGTCGCTCCAAGTAATGCAAACTGCCAAATCATTACGGCAAAAGTTCCTGCACATTTTTTCAGCAGAGCTAGGAAGGAAAATTTTATTTTTTTATCAGGTGATAACCCCATATGCGGTTCAGAAAGTTTTGCGCCATCTTGCAACGCACAAACTAACTACAAGGAAATAATTATGAAAAACTTAAATGAACTGTTTCTGGAAGAATTGGCGGATTTGTACAGCGCCGAACAACAATTGGTGAAAGCTTTGCCCAAAATGGCCAAGGCTGCCTCCTCGGATGAATTGCGCGAGGGCTTTGAAATGCACCTTGAACAAACTGAAGAACATGTCCGCCGTTTGGAACAAGTGTTTGAAATCTTCGGCGAAAAGGCCAAGGCCAAGAAATGTGAAGCCATGGCTGGCCTGATCGAAGAAGGCAAAAACATGATCGAGGAAGACGCCGATCCGGCGGTCAAGGACGCGGGCCTGATCGCCGCCGCTCAAAAGGTTGAGCATTATGAAATCGCCTCCTACGGCACGCTCCGCACCTGGGCGGAATTGCTGGAAAAGGACGAAGCGGTGTCGCTGCTGGAAGAAACCGAGTCAGAAGAAAAAGAAACCGACGAGAAACTGACCGAACTTTCTGAATCGATCAACGTCGAGGCTAACCAAGGCGGGGAAGAGGAAGAAGAAACTTCCAGTCGCCGTTCCGTGCGCCCGAAAGCCGGCAAGAGATAAGATTTAATTCAGTTCACCAACCAACCTTGGGGCAGGGATAAAGGGTCTCTGGGGTTGGTTTTTCTTTTTTTCGAAAAGACGAAGAAGTTAACGGGCAAGTTGAAGTGCTATGCTGGAGAATCAGGCGCGTCCTGTGCTTTTTGCAATTCAATCCAAAACCGGCTGCCTTTACCAAGCTCCGAGTCCACGCCCACGCGTCCGCCCATTTTTTCAACGGCTTTTTTAACGATGCTCAAGCCGATGCCGGTTCCTTCGTAATCGTCGTTGCCATGCACGCGGGAAAAAATTTCAAAAATCTTTTCCTGATCCTTTTTTGCGATGCCAATGCCATTGTCCTGCACCCAAAAACGAACAAGGTCACCGGTTGTTTCGGACCAGACTTTAACTTGCGGGGTTGCTCCAGCAGGGACGAACTTCAAGGCATTGCCGAGAAGATTGGCAATACATTGGGTCAAGGCCACTTCATAACCGAGCACGGAAACGGTGGACGGAACAATCTCGATGTGCGAACCGCGCAAAGCCGGGTATGTCTCCACGACTTCACGCACCAGCTTATCCAGGTTGATGATTGAAAGCTCGCTTTCGCCACGGATGGTGCGGCTGTAGGTCAGCACGTCCTGGATCAAGCGATCCAGCCGGTTGGCGGCCGTGATGATTCTTTCCAGAAATTGCTTCGGCTCATCTTCAAATTTTTCTCCGTGATCTTGCAGCAGAATTCGTGCATAGCCCTGCATCGCGCGCAATGGCTGGCGCATATCGTGGGACACGCTGTAGGAGAAGGCTTCCAGTTCGCCGATCTTTTCGCGCAATTGGGCGGTACGCTCCTCAACGGTATGCTTCAGGTTCACGGCATTTGCCTGCAGTTCCACCTGAGCCTGGCGCAATGCTTCTTCCGCCAGTTTGCGGTCGGTGATGTCCTGCACGACTCCGGTCATTCCCAAAAATGTGCCATCCGCCGCATAAGTGCCACGACCCCGGGCGGCAATCCAGCGCAGTTCGCCGGAAGGGCGTTTCACCCGGTATTCAATGTTGTAGTCCGTCCGATTGTGAATGGCCGCTTCAGCCGCCAAACGGGCACGTTCGCGATCATCTTCGTGTACAAATTCACGCATGGTCGTCCACGTGCCGGAGGTGCCTGGTGGAAAATTAAAAATTTCCGCAGAGCGCACACTGGGCGTAAACACATCTGCGCGGGCGTCCCAAGTCCAATCGCCCAGATGCCCGGCAGCAAGGGCAAGTTGCAAGCGCTCCGAACTTTCGCGCATGGCTTGTTCGGTTTGTTTGCGTTCGGTGATATCCACGAGCACTACCATGACATACGGGTCGGAATTGGCGGTTTTTCGCGGCTCATAAACCACCTCGTAGAAGCGATCGACTTTACGTTGAGCGTGCGCGGGCAGATGAAGTTCGTAAGTTGTTCGTTCACCGTTCATGGCCCGGTCTAATCGCGGTTGAATCTGATCACAATAAACGTCGGCCAGGACATCCGGCACGCGCTGGCCGACAATATCCGCGCTGGGCAATCCGAGAATTTCGGCATAAGTCGGATTGGCGAACAAATAACGGCGTTCCTTATCCACCATGACCAAACCCACGCGCGACTCATTAGTCACTGTTCGGAGCAGCGTTTCGCTTTGGCGCAAGGCTTCTTCGGCCTGCTTCCGTTCACTGATATCGCGCAAGGTGGCGGTGAACATGGGCGGCTCCATACCGCTAATGGGGTTGATGGATATTTCAACGGGGAATTCGTGGCCATTGGCATGAAGGGCGGGCAGTTCAATGCGTTTGTTCAGCACCGGGCCTTTGCCGGTCGCCAGATATTTTGCCAAACCTTGATAGTGCCGCTCGCGCAAGCGCTCGGGAATTATCAAATCAGCCAAATGCCGGCCAATCGCTTCTTCGGAGCGGTATCCAAAAATAGTTTCCGCCGCGGGATTGAAGTCCACCACTTTCCCTTGATGATCCATGGTGATGATGGCATCGAGAGAAGCGCTGAGAATGGCTGATTTGCGGTTTTCGCTTTCGCGCAACGCTGCTTCCGCCTTTTCCGCAGCCTGGGCGCGGCGTTTAATTTCGTCTGATTCCGCTTCCACACCCGACTGGGCACGGCGCATGGCGTGGACGGTGCCCACAATGGACGCGCAAATCAAAATGAAAAGAGATTCCGCAACAACAATTCGCTCGTTAAATTTAAACTGGCCACGCGGTTCAATGAACCGGAAGTCGGTGGTGATGACGCTGAGCAGGACCGCAAAAATTGCAGGGCCAGTTCCGCAAAGATAAACGCAAATAACGACAACGAGATAAAATGCGGTGAACTGAACGCCCCGGCCCAACATCGAATCCAACGAATGGCAAAGCGCCGAGCAGGAAGCGGCCAGCGCGAACGCCAGGGTGTAGCGCACCCACGCCGGCCAACGCAGGGTGCGCCTGAAGAATTGTTTGGAGCGTTGGTTGGCCATTAACGTCTAGTTTCCGAGCGGCAAAACATTTTCTGCGTCTTCATTTTAGGAAATTCCGGGTAATTTTTTTCTGCGCCCTTATAGCAGCCAGAAATCCCTGAATGCGCTCCGCTAGCTGGAGCTTTCTTATGCGTAATTTGTCGTTGGATAACTGCTTTGTCCAGAGCATTTGCGGACGGTGAACTGATGTGAACTTTTACCGTGAGTTCAGGGCGGGCAATGCTTTGCAGCAATCTTTCGGACGGTGGTCGAATTACGGATGGTCGCTTTGACGCCGAGTATTTTCTCAAGGAGAGGGCCGGAAAAAGTGGAATCGCTGAATCGGGTGTGGCAGAGCCAATATAGCTCGCGATTATGGAAATGGAATTCGTCAGTCTTGCTTTTGAATGACAACAATTTTTCACGAATGGCTTTTTCGGGTGGCTCGGGAAGGAATGCAATGTAAAGTCCGGCGTCGGCACCTGCCCCCTTGAAAGGTTGGTAATTGGCAATATCCGCCAGTTCGTCTGCCGAGCGGACGAAGACTGCAACCGAATAGCCCAGAGCCTCTTGGAGTTTGACTTCAATTTTCTTTTCGAGTGTTTTTGCGTTCCTGGCAGTGGATTCAAAAATTACGTTGCCGCTGGCGATAAAGGTTTCGACGTTGGAAAAGCCCAGCGATTCAAAGAGGCGGCGCAGTTCGTCCATTTTGACGTTGCGACCGCCGACATTGATTGAGCGTAGGAAGGCTATGAATCGGGTCATGGTTTTGGATGATATGCAGGTCTCAATGTTTATAGGGAGTTTGTAATACTGAGAGGAATCACATCAAACTATTCTTAAAATGTATGTGGCGGATGTTTTTGCATCACTTAACATTCGAACTTTAAGGATTGGAAACGGAAGAGCGCGTAATCGGTGATGTCGCCGTTCGGAGTAGGCTTGGTCATGTAGAGGATGACTCGCCAGCCAATATCAACTCCATCCAAAGTGGGCAGAGATGGTTGATGATGAGAGACTGCGGTCTTTGTCAGTTGTCCGTCGTCAGTGGTCTTCGCCTTCCGTTCTCCATCCGCCATCCGCCAACCTCGCGTTCTTGATTCCCTATTCCACCACTCCACTCACAGTGGTTCCGTCGGCGGCAGGGCGGCTGCGATACCACACGGGCCCAGGCTCAGGCAACTCGTTGACATATCCGGAGTCAGACCGGATTTAAAAACGTTGGCAATAATCGTGATGATGGTCGTGCGGAATGGCGGTCGGGTGGATGTGACTTCAAGAATGAAGTTCGAATTGCCCACTACCAGTGAATTCTTTTCAATATTCAAGACGGGCGAGTGATAACCCGTTATGCCCGCATCGCCAAAACCCTCCACCGTGGGGGTGTTGACTAACCAATGGAAGGTCAGTGTGCCGTTGGTGCAGCTCGCCGGATCAAAGCTTTGGGAAGCATCGAAAGTGGAGATCGTATCTATTAAATTCAACAATACTGTCTGCGTCAGATCCGTCAGCGGCACGCTGGTGGTCTGCGTGTTTCGCTTCACACGCAAATAAACCACCGGCACCGGCGGCGCATCCACCGCGCAGGGACCGACCAGCCGATAATAGCGAGTTCTATTCGTCATCGTTTCCCGCACTGTGAACACGCTGTTGGACACACTGGCCGTGTGCAGCGTAATCCAGTTCGGGGCGGACAGATTGGTCGTGTACTGCAATCCGAGCGTCGGGTCATTCGTCGGCCAAGTCAGCGTAAGCGCATTGCCTTGCAGCGACGACCCCAGCACCGTCTGAGCGGACGCCGTGGGAACCGCTCCGACACCAAGAGCAAAGGCGAGCAAAATCACGCACCAAAACGTGCGCCAGTACCGGAGATTTGTATTCATATAAGATAATTAAAAAAACCTCCAGCGTGGCCGCCAGTCAACGTACCGGCAGGGACGATAAAGTTAAGATTGCCATACCGTATGCGGCCTAGCCGGACAAGTCAATGCAATGGCGCGGCGTCTTGGAAGACCCAAAACACAGTAAAGACAGTTCGCGTTAACTTTGGAGAGCCGGGGAACATTTTATTTTCGGCACAATCCGTCGATCAGGAACTGCCAAGTATTGAAGCGGTCCCGCATGCGGGACCGCGCCTTGCTGAGGATTGTTTGCGGGTAAGCGGCTGTCACGATTCTTTTTTCTGATATTTTCTTTGTTGGTTGTCCGTTTTTGGCGTCGGCGGTTACTATTCCTTGAGTGAACAGTTTGAGTGACCCACAGCTATTGCGCGATTATACCGAGTCCCGGTCGGAGGCGGCGTTTGCGGAACTGGTGCGACGACATGTGGACTTCGTTTATTCCGCCGCATTACGGATGGTCCGTGACACGCACTTGGCCGAGGATGTGACACAAGGTGTGTTTGTGGCTTTGGCGCAGAATGCGCGGCAACTCATAGGTCACCCAGTTTTAGCTGGCTGGCTGCATCGCACGACACAAAATCTGGCGGCCAACACTGTTCGCTCCGAAGTGCGTCGTCGTGCCCGCGAACAGGAGTCCGTCGTCATGAACGAATTGCTTGCCACTGAATCCGACGCCCTCTGGGAACGCGTCGCACCCCAACTGGATAATGCGCTCGGTGATTTGAGCGAGGCAGACCGCGATGCCTTGTTGCTCCGTTACTTCCAACGCAAGTCCGCGCATGAGATTGCTGAGACTCTCGGCGTCAGCGACGAGGCGGCGCAAAAGCGCGTCAACCGTGCGGTGGAACGATTGCGCGAATTGTTTTCCAAACGCGGGGTGACGGTTGGCGCGAGCGGACTGGCCATCGCCATTTCGACCAATGCTGTCCAGGCTGCGCCGGTGGGATTGGCTGTCAATTTGGCTGGAACCGTACTTGCCAGTTCAGTAGTTGCCGGCGGGGGTCTTCCAGTAACGCTTCTTAAAATAATGGCTATGACGAAATTCAAAACGGGCGTTATCAGCGCCATGCTGGTCGCCAGTGTGGCAATGCCCCTGATAATTGAACGTCAAGCTCAAGCGAGGTTGCGTGATCAGAAGGAGGCATGGCAACAACGAGCGGATCAACTCACTAAACTTCAAGCGGACAACGAGCGCCTTTCAAATCGGCTCGCAGCCGCGAACAGCCTGCATTCACTTCCCGGCGTCCAGTCTGCTGAACTCCTGAGGCTCCGTAGTGAAATTACACGCTTACAGAAAGATAAGGAGGCATTGGCACAATCCACCAATGCTCCGGCATCGCGAAATGAAATGCTGGCTGCCATGGCTAATCTGTATTCGGCGCATGCAAGCCGGCTTAAGGAATTGCTCGAAACGAATCCATCCGAAAAAATTCCAGAACTCAAGTATCTGACCGGCGCTGATTGGCTGGATATTGTAAAGTATGCTGTCCTCGATAATAAGGATGGTTATTTGCACGCCATGAGTTCAGCGCGAGCTCGTGCCACCATAAACTTTGGAGATGTACTGGAGGATGCGCTTCGAAATTACGCAAAAAACCATGGAGGACAATTCCCCACTGATATTTTCCAGCTAAACCCATGGTTCAAATCACCGGTTGAAGACGAAATTTTGCGACATTGGGAAATTCTGCCCACTAGCAGACTGGCCAGCGAATTGCGAGTGGACGGAGATTGGGTAATCATCCGGAAGGACCCGGTGAACGCCGCATTGGACCAAAATATTATTGTCGGCCTCGGCACTCAGCGAATAGGCAGGGGCAAAAATCAGTGGGTTCATGGCCCTTAATGCTTTGGTGCTTGCTGGAGCCGACATCTCCCAAGTTCTGAGGCTTAAATATGATGAAATTTAAAACTTTGTTGATCGCGACAATCACTTTCGCTGGGATAATGGCGACGTTGCTGATTCGATACAGTACTCAGGTCAAATTGCGCGGAAATGAGGTCGCGCTACAGCAGCAAGATAATCAATTGGCGGAATGGATGGCAGAACACCAGCGCCTTTCGAATCAGATTGCCCGGGCAGAAAGTTCGCCGATGAAAGAACAGATGGCAGAACTGGTAAGACTTCGCAATCAAGCAGCCTCGCTTCGGCAGCAAACCAATAAACTCGGCCGGCAACGGACAGAAAACCGTTTGGCATCGGCCTGGCAGAGTGTTTCCGGACGACTCTCGTATTTACTCGAACATAATCGAGAGTATTACGACCCGCGCGCGTCCGGTAAAATAGACGATGCTCAGACTCTCGGTTGGGCACTCGGCAAGTATGCCATCACACATCAAGGTGAATTCCCTTCCAATCTCGATCAACTCACACCTTTTCTTCCCATCAAGGCCCGTCCGGGAATTGAGCCCTTGACCGGAACCAATCAGTTCGAACTTGTTTACCAGGGGTCGCGCAATGAATTGACCAATGCGCCATTGCGGGAAGTAGTTTTAATTCGCGAGCGACAGGCATGGCTGACGCCGGAAGGAAAATGGGCAAGGGTTTATGGCGCCGCTGACGGCAGGGCAAGCATCGTTGAGTCTGATGACAATTTCCAATCATGGGAGACAGCGCACATTGTTCCACCACAAACCACCAGCCCGTAATTGCGCCTTTTCATTCCTTCTTTTAAGAATTTCGATTAAGCTTTAGGTATCATCAAACGCTGAAGCGGGCCATGCGTTCATCGGGTGTGCGTCCCGGAACGGTGTAAGTGGGTGAGCGAGGGAGTGGGTAGGTGGGAAACAAAAAAACTTAACTGCTATTTCAAAATTGCCACATGTCCGTCGGCGTAGAGGACGTTTTTGGCGCCGTTGGTGCCGCCGACATGGAAGTTCTCGTAGTCATACATGAGCGGGGCTTTGCCGGGATCGAGACTGAAGAGGAACAGTTTTGGATTGCTGATTTGCTTGCCGTTCATGGCGTAGTCCCACTCGTAACTGGAGCCTTCCAATGTGAAATAGTTGGAGACGCCTTTGTCGTAGGGGCATTTGAAAACGTTGCTGACGTTGCCGACGTAGGGAGCGAGGACATCGCAGATGCGCGGGAGCGGATTGGTGACGCTCACGGGTGAGGTGGGCAGAAGCTCGGCTTTGGGCATGATGCCGGCGTGGTCGTCGGTGTACATGTAAATGGCGACGCCCAATTGCTTGAGATTGTTGACACAGGTGATGTCGTTGGCTTTGCCTTTGGCGCGAGACAGGGCGGGAAGGAGCAATCCGGCCAGGATGGCGATGATGGCGATAACGACGAGTAGTTCGATCAGGGTAAAGGCGGCGAGAAATTTGGGTTTCATAATGTCTCGGTTAAGGGCGTAGTGCCCGAAAAATAATTCTGAAAAACTTCCATCTGCGGTTTGTTTCCGATGCTTGAAATAATTATAAGTGTTGCCTGTTTATTATTGCTGCGCCTGGGACGGGCGCACTCCGGCGTCAAGGTGCTCCTCGGCGGCTCTGGCGTTGGGCGGAGCGCTGGGCGCGTTCGACGCGTTGTTCGGGGGTGGTGTTCTTGATGTTGTTCATCATGCGATTTTCCATGCGGTTCTTGAATTCGGGGCTGCTGGCCATGTTTTCAAAGGCTTTCTTACGGTCTTCGGGACTCATGTTACGGAAGGCTTCGCGACGCTTCCGATCTTCTTCGGCTTTGGCGCGTTCTTCGGGAGTCATGGTGGCGAGTTGGGCTTCGAAACGTTTTTGGCGTTCGGCGAGTTCCTCAGGCGTGGGTTCGCGGGGGACGTCGTTGGTGCCAGCGAGGTCGCTGCCACCGCGACGAGGGCCGCGCCAGGATTGCAGGAAATAGTAATGGTTCCATTTGCGATGGACTTGCCGGGCGAGTTGTTTGACGGCTTGAGGCATGGTGGCTTGATTGAGGCTGAGGGTGACTGTGCCCTCGGCGCCGTCTTCGGCGACGACACGGGCCTGAGCGTAACGGCCCAAGGCGCGGGTGGTGGCGGGCAGGTCCTGATTCACGACTTGCATGGAGACGAGGCTGTTCTGGCTGCGGGCGTTGTCGCCGAAACCGCCGCCGCCGCCGCCGCCGAAACCACCGGAGAAACTGCGGCTGTTAAAGTTGGTCCAGCCGTTTTCGGCAGGGTTGATATCGCCACGCATGGATTTTTTGAAGGCGACGAGGGATTTGCCGGTGGAGTAAAGCGGATACATGGCAGTCCAGCGGGAGTTGGATTGTTCGCTGATGAGGTTGAGGACTTCTTCGAGGGGGATCTTGTAAACTTTGAGGGTGATTTTGCCTTCGACTTCTTTTTGGACGAAGATGCTTTCCCAGGTTTGCCATTCGACTTTGTGAATGACGTCGCGGACGTCGGCGTTATGAACATCGAGGGTGACAAGGTTGCTGTGGGCACGGTAGGCGGCGTAGGTTCCCCATATCAATATGAGGAACACAATGGCCCCGATAACTTTATAGATAGTCTTTTTCATGGTTGCCTTTCGACGCCGATACGGTGCGCTTCTGGCAATATAGACCCTATGGGCGGGGTTTGGTTACGGGGTATTTAAAACCACGAAGTGGAGGGAGTTAACCACGAATGGACTGGTATGTGGTTAGACAAGTTCTTTTTTCTAAAAGTTGTCTTTTTCTTTTCTTTCATCCGGTGGGTGCGAGTTTTTTACCGGGATCAAGCTGATAGACCCTGCCGGCCTTGAGTGAGCCGAAGATTTCCATCCGGAAAGCCTGCCGGGTTTTTCCCAGTTGCTGGAGCGTCTTGGTGCCGGCGTTGGTGATGATCTTGCCCACTTTGACGGCCAGGCGTTCATCGATTTCCTCCAGGGGCGTCCAGCGGCCCATGAGCAGATACCAGATGGCCACGGTGAGTTTGCGGGCCACGGCGGCCACGACGAGGTTGAGCGCTCCTTTGCGCCCGAGGAGTTTCCGCCCCCACTTGGCCAGGGGATGGTGGGAGCGCATAATGGACTGCGCCGCTTCCATGAGCAGGCTGCGCAGGTCCTTGCGCCCGTGGCCGCCGATGCCGCCCTGCCACTGGCCCTGGCCGCTGTGGTCAAAGGCGGGATTGAGCCCGACATATTTGACGAGCTTTTTGGGTTCGGCAAACCGGCGGATGTCGCCGATGATGGCCCCCAGGGCGAAGGCGATCAGATCGCGCACGCCGCAGAGCCGCACGAGGGAGAGCAGGAGCGGATCGGCCAGCACTTCCTGGGCGATCAGACTGCGCCAGTGCGCCCGTTGGGCGTCGGCATGGCGCAGTTCCATGAGCAGCCCTTCAATGACCTGCCATTGACGCGGGGGTCCAGGCCTGCGTTTTGCGCAACGCTGCTTCGGCGTCTCCCCCTGTGGCCAGGGGCGTGCCTTTTTTCAGGCGCACGCCGTGGTCGCTGAGATAAGACAATAGGCGGTTGCGCACCTGGGTGGTGCGTTTGACGGCCTTGCGATGGGCGTGGAACCAGTCGCGCCGTTCCTGGGTTTGGGCGTCCGGCACCCAGACGGTTTTGGCGGTGCCGGCCAGATAACCTTTGCCAATGCGCACGGCGCTGAGCTTGTCATTGTTCGCATGGGCCTCCTTAAGCTTGCCCAACTGGCAACTCTCCAGCACCAGGGCCTTGCGCTCGCTGGCGGCGAGCGTGCGGACCACTTGGAAACTGTTGCCCGAAGCTTCCAATACGAACAGATCTTCGGCCGTCGTGTGCTTTTTGGCCCAGCGGGAGAGCTGGGCTATCGGCACCTGGTTGAATATTTTTTCAGTCACCGCCTGCGCCGGGTTCTGGCCCCGGAGCAGGGCGGCGGTGAAGGAGTCGGGATGGGTGTCCAGGCCGATCACCCGCCCGTTTTTGAGGTTTGAATTTGGTTCCATAATGTTGCAGGATGCTGTGCAGGCGGACGCAAAACGGGTCAGGCGCTTTTGACATGCACTCAGGTATGCGGGGCGTTCCCCATGTAGGTGCTTTGCGCCGGTGCTCATTCACAGATACGGAGAGTGACTCCAAGGTCCATTCCCGAGCATCTCCCGTAAGCCCACCTGCTGGTCAGCAGCCAACAGGTTCTTATGATGACCTCGTTTGCGTCCGTCCTGCAACTGCTCTCGCCTGAGTGTCCAGGGCGCCCATCCACTAACCTCATACCCTCACTAATAAACACGAATTGGGCGCTTTAATTAAAGCAGTTTCGATTTGGGACTGCCATCCCTCCGGGGATTGCGATCGTAGTAGCTGGAGTGGTAAAAGGTGGGACTGTGCTTGAATAGTTTGATGACATTGCCATTGACTTCATGAGGCTGGGTGAGGACGTGATTGATGATAAAATCCACGAGTTGTTCGGGAGTTATATAGTTGGCGTGGTCGCCATTGGCTTTTTCTTTCAGCACCTTGGGGGTGCGGATGGTCGGCAAGGCGAGAGCACAGGCGGAGATGCCAAATTCCGCATGCTCGTTGGCATAACATTTCACAAAGCTTTCAATCGCGGCCTTAGAGGCGGTGAAGGGCGACATGTCCGGGTAATTGAAACCAACGGAGTTGCAACTGAAGGTCACGATTCGACCGCCTTTATTCTTGATCATGATGGGGGTGAGGAAACGGGCGACGCCGAAAAGGGTCAGCACCTGGCTTTTGATCATCGCGACAATTTCGGTGAAGGAAGTTTCCACGAGGGATTTGTGAATCCAGAAATGGCCGACCGAATGAACGACTCCAAAGGGTCCATTAAATTTTCGTTCCACCAGCTTGGCCAAGGAGTTGAGATGGCTTTCGTCGGAGAGATCGATGCCGTGATGTCGTTCGACGTTTTCCCGATCGGCGCTGGCCGGAAGCGGAGATTGGTGGGACACGGCCAGGATATTGGCATCTGGCTGCTGCGAGGCCCGTTCAACGAGCACTGACCCTATGTCGGAGTTGGCACCTAGAACGACGAGGTTTTTGGAAAATTCATTTAACATAGGCGGTTTCTGGAAGCTTGGGCGGTGTTGGTTGAGCGGGCGGTTTGCCTACAGTTTTGGCAGGATGTTTATTAATGCGGACCAAGTGGACTTCACCGCTATAGACGGGTGTTTGATCGAATGCGCAATGGGCAAAGTTCCCGTCCAACTGTTGAGGCCGTTTCCCTTCCGGCGTGTTAACGACATCCAGCCACTCGTAACCATAGGCGTTAAGCGGGCGGTTCGGAGTACCGGCTGCGTATTCCACATGATAAGCGTAAACCAACTGCATCCCATCGTTTTGAATATCAATGGCCCGGGAGGAGAACCGGAAATTGACCCCAATGGAAGGAAGTAAGCGGAGATTGAGGCAGTCCTGCACGATCATCACTTCTTGATCGACCTCGAACGGTACCGAACCGGTGCCTGCCCGGACATGAGTATATTTGGTATGGCCCTTCCATTGTCCTGAAAAATCGAGTTCAGGATGCACCCATTTCCAGATTTTTTTGCGTATCAACCACTCGAAAATGGCGATGACTGCGACCAATACGGGCCGCCAATCAAAAGCTTTTGCCAATATCACTGTCCAAGAGTTTTCTCCCGCATGTTTTTCAGCGTAGGCCGCAACAACATAAGCGATCATTGCGAGGACCAAGGCAACGGTGGTTAACGATTTGATGTAGAAATCTCTTAGTTTGTTCATTGTGGGTCAGGGTGTTGGTTGAACTGCCAGGAAAGAAATTTGTTGATATCGATGAGAGTTCATTCTTCGGGTGTCATTTATTTTTGGGTGCGGCTCCGAGTGTGGCTTGGACGATAAAAACGATAACGAAATCGCCAGAAATTATCAAGGAAAGGATTAAGCAAATTTCAAATTGGAAAAGAAAGGTTTCCAGTTTTGAGAACTCCGCCTTAAAAAAGGAATTGATCTGTTTCATAACATATGTTATATATGAAGATGGGTTTGGCAAGGGTACCGAATGGCATGGCGAGCCGGACCGTTGTTCTTTGAAAATTGACATGAGACGTGGTGCGGGGCGCGGGTTCCGTTTTTGCGGGCTGCCTGGCTCCTACGAGGAAAGTGGGTTGCGGCACTCCATGGCTGGCTGATGGAAAATCGAGTAGTTCTGAGCTTATACGAGCTATTGCGACCAGTTACGAGCAGGTGGGAGTTCAAGCGGAGACGGGAAGTCAGATGGCGGAAGGCTGTCGAAGGTTGCGATGTCCGCGAAATCCCTTGGAATTGCAGTTATTCCGGATTTATTACGGTTAATTGCGGTTATTTACGGTTAAAAAAAGTGAAGTAGGACTCCGAACATCGGTCGAGAGTCGAGGGCCAGCAAACCGGAGGTCTGATGCCGGATGGTAGAGGTCAGAACTCTGGATGGCTGAAAACTTATCGCCGCGTGCGGGACAGGCGTTTCCAGCTACGGGATGCACCGAGCCGACAAGCTGTTGGTGCTCCAAATCCAAGAAATTAATACGTGTATGGTACTATCTCGAGTTAACTCGACTTAACTTGAGTTAATTCGAGTAAAAAAATCTTTGCGGGTTGCGTATTGCGTGTCGCCAGTGCGGAGGGGACTGGTCAATTGAGGTATTACTGGAGGATGGATGAGGCAGCAAAGCTCGCAAATGGATGCAAGGGGAGGCTGAAAACTTACGTCCAGCTACGAGGAGGAAAAGGACAAGAAGACACTTGAATCACGGATTAGGATTAAGATTATGAGCAAGATTAAGAACGGAACGGGACGGGGTCAGTTGAGGTATTGCTGGAGGGTGGCCTGGTCGCCGGGGGCGGCGAGGACGTAGACGCGGTCGGCGGTGGTCCAACTGGCGGT
>JAQGPC010000192.1 GCA_028293285.1 Pedosphaera sp. | reverse complement strand
GGACGGCCAGGTATGTTGAGTGAAGTAACCAGAGAGCTTCAGACTGAAGAAATAACGTCATTGAAAGATTTGTAAGAAATTCGAGAAGAATGGTTTGAATTGTTAACCCGCTGTCCAACCGCCACCCCGTTCCAATCTCCTGAATGGCTCATCCCCTGGTGTCATTGCCTGGGTCCGCAAGAAGTGCAGGTGGTACTGTTCCACCACGAAGAACGTTTGGTGGGGCTGGCTCCATTAATTTTCCGAACAGAACAATCCGTGCGGACGCTGTTCCTGATGGGGACAGGAATAACGGATTATCTGGATGGCATTTGGGATCCGGAGTTTCAAGACGATTGCGGGCAAGCCATGCTGGCCTACCTGATCAGCAATCACCATCGTTGGGATGTCTGTGACTTTCAGGAATTAAGAGCTGGCTCTACGCTGCTGAAGGCGGGGCCAATCCCCACCGAGTGGTCGGAAGAAATTGCCATACAAAACAACTGTCCCTCACTAAAGCTGGCCCCAAACGACGAGGGACTTTGCCGTTCCATTCCGCCGCAGCAGCTCAAGAATTTTCGCTATTACCAGCGCCGCATTGAGAAGATGGGGCAAGTCCACATTGATTGGGCCACGGAAAGCAACCTGGAAGAATTATTGGAGGCGCTGTTTCAGCTCCATGGAGCCAGGTGGGCCATCCGGGGCTGTTCAGGCGTTCTCGCAGAAACGGGCATTCAACGTTTTCATGCAGAAGCGGCGGCGGCCCTGCTGTCGCGTGGAGTCCTTCGCCTTTATGGGCTCCGCCTGAATCAAAAGATTATCGCGAGCTATTATGGATTTCTTGATAAAGAGAGAGCATACTTTTACTTAGGTGGTTTTGATCCCGCTTGGGAACGGCTCAGTCCGGGGATGGTGTTGGTTGGCTACGCGATGGAAGAAGCGGCCCGCGAGGGTGCAAAAGAGTTTGATTTCCTGCGAGGAGAGGAGGCCTACAAATATAAGTGGGGCGCAAAGGATCGCCCGAATTATCGGCGGCGCATAAAACAAAAGGCCGCCTGTCCTGAAGTATGAGAGGTGAAGAACGGAAGGCATCAAAGGTGTTTCAGCAATTTACGGTCTCACCGGAGGTTGTCATTCGCCCATGCAATCGTAATGACCTGACCAATCTTGAATGGTTTGGCATGTTCACCCGCCATCGCGAAATCATCCGCCGGGCATTCGAGCGGCAGGAGAAAGGCGAAACTTTAATGCTGTTGGCGGTTATCGGCGGTTGGCCAGTTGGCCAGGTCTGGATCGATCTGGCCGCCAAGAAAGATGAATCCACTGGGATTTTGTGGGCTTTAAGAGTCCATCCGTTCCTGCAAAAACAGAGAATTGGGACGCATTTGATTGAGGCAGCAGAGAATATCCTTTCAGAGCAGGAATTTGATTATGCGGAAATTGGCGTTGAAAAACGGGATGAGCATGTGCGGCGTTGGTATGAGCGTTTAAGTTATCGCCTGAAAGAGAGTATACAATCTGAGTACAGCTTTACCACACCAGATGGGTCGTTGGTCCATGTTCCGGTTGACCAATGGATACTGCGGAAAGAACTCGCGCACGAAACGAACCAGATTTCCGCCCAGGGCGTATCGTTTCCGAGGAGGATGGAATGATTACGGGAGAGAAAATTGCAATCAGGTGGACGATAGGTGATGTCAGCACGAGGGGATTCGAAGCATTGCGGCTTTCGATATGGGGGGCGTGGAAGTTGTTTGGCCCGGAGGCAACGTACGTGGTTTGTTTTAATTCCATATCGCTTGAACTTGCCAAAGTTCGCACCGGCGACGTTCCGAAAAGCGTCCTGTGGCATGAATCCACAGCCAACCAATTGCCGCAGTTTCTCAAATCCCATTTGGATCGAGACATGTCAGAAGGAGTGAGTTGGAAATTTGCACCCTTGCGATTATTCCCTGACCGGCATGAACTTGTTTTGGATAACGATTGCATCTTGTGGGACGTGCCTTTGGCTATTCAAGACTGGCTGGAGGGCGACAAAGTTTGTGTCCTGGCTGAAGATGTGCGCTCCTGCTTTGGGCACTTTGCCGCACACTGTGGGGAAGAACCGCGCAACTCAGGGATTCGCGGCCTGCCACCAAGGTTCGACCTGGAAGGGGTGATACGCCGGATTCTTGAGCAGCAGCCGGTCATGTTAAGGTCCGAATTGGACGAACAGGGACTGCAAGTTGCCGCCCTTTCCCATGAGACATCCCCGTTGGTGGTGACGATCGACGAGGTCAGCATTTGCTCCCCTTTCCCTCCGCATCTGCCTTCACTGGGACGATGCGGCGCGCATTTTGTCGGCTTGAATGCAAAACAACTCCCATGGGAATTAAATGGCCGCCCGGCCGTCCATTATATCCGGGCACACTGGCATAAACATCGAGCATCGCTTTTCGAGAGAGTGGGTCTCACCTTGTCGCCTGTGTCTGAAATGTGATTTTGGGCGGCGGCGTGATTTTTTAGAAAACCCATGCTCCCAATCCATTGAAGCCGTGGATCAACGCCAATTTGCCCACTGGGAAAAGGGAATCGAATTCGCATAAAAAAGGTTGACCTGTAATAACACGTGTTATATACATGACCGAGCCCGGTATTGGGCGATCGGCGCAGGGGTTGCGCCGGAGTTCTTTGACAATCTGCGGGAAGGTTACAAGCGTTAAAAGGGTTGCAATGTTGAACTGTTGGAGGCCGGGTCAGTGGTTCGTTGTCCGTGGTCAGTTGCTGAAACGTGACCCGGAGCAATTTTGAGCTAATTTGACCAAGTGCGAGCTGGTGCGAGTTCGCATCAGAAGTCGGGGGGGGCAGAGGGAAGGCGGGCGGTGTCAGGCCACAACGTAGGTTCATGGCTAACCAACGGTGATCGCATCGAAGCGGTCCCGCATGCGGGACCACGCTCCGTGAAAATTAGCAGTTTTGAGCTTGTACGAGCTAGTGCGACCTGTTACGAGTAGATACGAGTTCCATGGATGAGCACCAATTCTGAGTGTGGGGAACTCGGGAAGTCCGAGAGAGGTAAAGGCGTATGACCTGGTACGAGCTGGTACGAGTAGGTGCGAGCTGAATCGAGTGCGGAATTCGGAGTGCGGGGTGCGGAATGGAGCCGGAAGTTTGAAGGCAACTGGGAAGTTCTCTCGTCGTCGATTTCATCGACGATGGGGAAAATAAGGGGTTTTGGCGGATTTTCATTTTTTTCCAAAACGCCAATCCCTGGTAGTGGGTGTCTTCTCTAAACGATATCTGGTTGGCGTTGGGTGAAGAGAATCGATATTGGTTGCGTGTTATGGCGGTCGGTTCAGCGAGTGGGAAGTTGAGCAGAAAGGACATATGTGAAAGGCAGATTAAGCCGAAATCAATTTGAAGGAATTCGAACGCTTCAATTCAGCAGGGGTCAATTAAAGTCTGTTGTCTTCCAATAATGGTGCCAATTCAAAGTCTGAGTCAACGAACAAGCTCAACCGCTTGCGTCGAGCGATTGGGTTTGCCTTTCCGTATCGTCGCGCGGTGCTGGGGATTTTGTTTATCACGTTGATACTGGCCGGGATAAATGCGGCGGAACCGTTGATCCTCAAATATGTCTTTGACAGTCTGGCCACTGACCGGCTGATGCGGACATTGCTCGTGGGTATTGGTATCCTGCTGGGGCTGGGACTCTTCCGCGAAGCAGCGACGGCGTTGTCGAACTGGATGACGTGGCACACTCGGCTTGGGCTTCATTACGCGCTGCTGGAATCGACGGTGGAGCGGCTGCATCGCATGCCGCTCAGCTTTCATCGCAAGGAAGGTGTGGGAGCGATCATGACGAAGCTGGACCGGAGCATCCAAGGGTTTGTGGGAGCGGTTAACCAAATTCTTTTTAACATCTTTCCCGCAATCCTTTACCTGCTGATTTCGTTCTTCATCATGCTGCATCTCAACTGGAAGCTGGCCTTGCTGCTGCTAGGCTTCCTGCCTCTGCCGGCGGTCATTGCTGCGTTTGCCGGGCCGGAACAGAACCGTCGCGAACGCGCCCTGCTCGACCAATGGTCGAAGATTTATTCCCGGTTCAATGAGGTACTTTCGGGTATTGTGACGGTCCGTAGTTTTTCCATGGAGGACGCAGAGAAAAAGCGGTTTTTACAGGATGTCCATCAGGCCAACCAAGTCGTAATCCGCGGTGTGGGAATTGATGCCGGGTTGGGCGCTGCCACGAATTTGGTGGTCACCGCCGCCCGTATCGCGGTGATAGCATTTGGCGGAATTCTTATCCTTGATGGTAAAATGCCTTTAGGTACGTTGGTGGCTTTTCTTGGATACGTCGGCGGGCTCTTTGGACCGGTGCAGGGTTTAACGACTGTTTATCAAACCATTCAACGCGCCTACGTATCGCTGGACGAAATCTTTTCCATTCTGGATGTGCAGGAGCATTTGGGAGATGCCCCAGACGCGAAGGATGTGAATGGGGTTGCGGGAGAGGTCGCTTTTAAGAATGTTCATTTCCGCTATGACCAGAGTTCGCGGATGCTATTAAAGGGAATCGATTTACAAGTCAGTCCGGGAGAAACATTGGCGATTGTTGGCCCGAGCGGTTCCGGCAAGAGTACGCTGATGGCGCTGATGATGCGCTTTTACGATCCGGAACAAGGAGCGATTTATCTGGATGGAAACGACTTGCGGACTCTGAAGCAAGGATCGCTGCGGCATAATATCGGCACGGTGTTGCAAGATCCCCTGCTCTTCAATGACACGGTGCGCAACAACATCGCTTATGGCCGACCCGATGCGAGCTCGGCGGAAATCGAAAAAGCTGCGCAGGCGGCCAATGCGCATGAGTTTATTTGCCATTTGCCTGAAGGATACGAAACCATGGTGGGCGAGCGCGGCAGTCGTTTTTCTGTAGGCGAGCGGCAACGCATTACCATTGCCCGGGCGCTTATCAAGAACCCACCGATTCTGGTATTGGATGAAGCCACCTCTTCGCTGGACGCCGAATCTGAGGCGATGGTTCAAGAGGCATTGGAACATTTGATGAAAGGACGCACCACTTTTGTCATCGCGCATCGGCTCGCCACCGTGGTCAATGCGAACCGGATCATTGTGCTGAAGCAGGGTCTGCTGGCTGAGTCGGGCACGCATGCCGAACTCATGCGGCGGGGAGGATATTACGCTTCGTTGGTGTCACGTCAGACCAGTGGGCTGATTCGCAACGAAGGTGAATGAGCTAAACATTGCAGTCGCCAAGGAAAAGTTTCCTTGCAGGAGCCGCAATGAAGCTCAGCTTGATTGGACGATGAAGATTATCGTTGGATGCGCGCCGACCCGCCTTGAGCCAGGGCTTGCACTTGTTCCAACGTTGCCATGGTGGTATCGCCCGGAAAAGTGGTTAGCAATGCGCCATGCGCCCAACCCAATTTGACGGCGTCTTCCGGCGATTGGCCGGTCAGCAAACCATAAAAGAAACCGGCGGCATAGCCATCGCCGCCACCCACACGATCAATCACATCCAGTTCGCAAGTGGGAGCCATATAGGTTTTGCCGTCGATCCACGCTACCGCACCCCAAGTATGTCGATTGGTTGAATGCACTTCCCGCAGGGTGGTGGCAACGATCTTAACCTGCGGATGTTTTTTGATGACCTTGTCAATCATTCCAAGGAACGTGCTGGGATCGAGTTTTGATTTGGCGGCCACTTCCGGGCCGGGAATGCCGAGTCCCAATTGCAAATCTTCTTCGTTGCCGACGAGCACATCGACATTTTTTACGATGCGATCAAGCACTGCCACCGCGCGGTCCTGCCCGCCGGAAATGTTCCAGAGCTTGGCGCGATAATTCAAATCGAACGAAACAATCGCGCCTGCCGCCTTGGCTGCTGTCATGGCTTCAATGATCACATCACTGGTGGTTGGAGACAGCGCTGCAAAGATGCCGCCGCTGTGAAACCAGCGAACGCCACCAGCAAAGATGGACTTCCAATTGAAATCTCCAGGCTTCAGCTGTGCGGCAGCCTCATTACAGCGGTTGTAAAAAACCACTGGTGCCCGCACGCCATGACCGCGATCACTATAAACCGTTGCCATGTTCGGACCATTGACGCCGTCATGTTTGAAATGCTTGTAAAAAGGTTTTACCCCCATGGCCCGCACGCGCTCTGCGATCAGATCGCCAATGGGATAGTCCACCATGGCCGATGCCATCCCGGTTCGCATGCGAAAGCAATCAGACAGGTTGGCGGCCACGTTAAACTCGCCACCGCTCGTATGAATCTGGCACTCAGTCGCCTTGCGAAAAGGGATGATGCCGGGGTCCAAGCGATGAACCAGCGCGCCAAGAGACACGAAATCCAACGCTCCTTCTTGAAGAATATTTAAGCCGTATTTCATTTTGCTTTCCTGATTATCCTGAAATTCAGGATAACTGCAAAAAAAATGTTCGGCTTATTAATTTATTTTTTGGATGCCGGCTGCACCCACAAAGGCTCAAGATCCGGATCGGTGACGGCCATTCTTTTCACGGCCTTGGCCACGCCCACCTGACAAGCCTGATCCAACCAATTCCAGGCCTCTTCCAATTTGCCCAACTGTGCGCAAAAACATGCCAGCTCATAACGCATGATCCAATCATCCGGGAACTTGTTAACCACCTGGACCAAATTGTCGTAAGCTTTTTCCGTTCGATGAAGCCGATAAAGAGCGATGGAATACTGCAACCAGCTACGGGATCGTCGGCGGGCAGTTTTAACCAGAGTCGTCGCTATTTTCAAACATCGGTTCCAATTCTCTTCCTTTGCATGGATGGCCCATTTGATATTCAGCACGTCGGGATGTGAACGGAATTTACGCGGGATCTTTTCCAATTCTGCATTGGCTTCAGCGGGATTGCCGAGTTCCACCCACCCTTCTGCGGCCAGCAGGTAAAAGATTTCCGGAAAGTCCAAAGGTTGAGGTTTAGATTTCTTTGACACTAACCATCATTTAACACTTAAGCGCATAAAGCGAAATTGATGAAAACCCTACCATGGAAAACAATTTTACCTATGTTGCATTTTGACAATTATCCGGTGAGATTTGAGTTCAGCTATTCAACTGACAACATGACTGCCATTTAAACGATTCCTTCCCTGCCCGCCAGAAGGTATTAAGTTGCGGTACGCATCCAGCCATTATGTAATCAACGGCGACCTTGCAGGCCAATTTGCTGAAACGGAATGGGTTTAAACTTGGGGAGGCGCTTAAATACTTCAGCATCCGACCTCAATTCGTAGTTGCCAACAGCAGCATCCACAAAACCGGGATCTTTATCCGTTAAAAAGTTCTGGTCATCCGCATATTTCCAGTTGCCACTGCTTACTTCTGCATACCGGATTAATACGTTGTTGCTTGCGAAACTGTTACGCGGCTGACCGGGCTTCGGATTCATAAAATTTACCAATTCCGGATAATGCGTGGTGTAAGGCGGTTTTGTAATATTCACTTCTTCCAGCAACTTTGTCTGCCAATAACAATCCTGTCCTCCATCGATTGCGTCCTTCCAACGTTGATCGTCCCATGGCACGGAACCAAGCGGACGTTTGCAATCAACAAAGATATTGTTCTCTGCGCGAAGGTCGTGTCCGCCATGCGAAAAAACTGTTCCAAAACTCCCAAACCCGGGAAATCCGCAACGCACAAAAATATTCCCGAACACCAGATCACCGCCATCGCCGTCATCAAAATAAATCGCCGCCGTGCCATGCCCCATCGGACTGCCAATATCAGTCCAGAAATTGTAACGGATGATGTTGCCCCGGCATGAGGGATTGCGCCCTTTGTAAAGTGCCCCGGCATCATCTGTTTCCTTCACGACGTTGCTGACGGTATTGAATTCAAAAACGTGATCGTTTCCATTCAGGCAAATGGCCTGGTGCGGGGCATCATGAATAAAGTTGTGCGCTGCGCGATTGCCCACGCCTCCCAAAACAATTCCATAAGCTGATGTCAATTGATGGCGGGAAAAGTTCCAGATGTGGTTATTCAACGCTTCATGACCTGCCGCAACGAGAGTCCGGCGATCGCCCCCTTCCAACACCAAGCCGCCTGTGCCGGTATCGGTGATATCGCAATTTTCTATTCGATGACCCGATCCACCGGTGACGTGAATTCCTAGCTGGCGTGTGTTGCGAACCGTGCAGTTTTCAACTTGAATTCTCCGGCCACCAACTAATTCCAAGCCATCACCCAGACACGCTTCCAAAATTAAGCCTTGGATGTTTATATATTCGGCATTTTTGAGGCGCAATAGTGGCGCGTTCAACGTCGAAAGCGCGACCCGCGCTCCATCCATTGATGCAGGTGGCCAGAAATAAAGGACACGAGCGGAGCGATCAAGATAGAACTCGCCCGGCTCATCCAGTTCTTCCAGCACGTTCAGTGCGCGAAACCGGCGTGGCGAAGGATTGCCTTGTTTGACACTATAAAGCGCTGGCGCGGCCAAGGTGATTTGACGTTGGCGGGGATCAATGGATTTGACCTTAATGGTTTCTTCATACCAATCGTAGCACCAATAGCCCTGCAACCAGATGCCAGCCTGAACATTCCATTTTGAAGGCTCGTCACCGCTATATTCGAAAATACCCGGACGGTTGCTCTTATCTCCCTCCCGGGGCGTGGAGCCGGACTCAATGATTTTGGCGATGGTGGTCCAACCGCTATTTGGCCACCACGCCACCGTCATGCGTTTGTCGTTAAAGAAAAGTTCCGGCACGGCAGGAACTCCACGAAATGTTTCAGGGTAATCTTCAAGCTGCAATTCCCCGAACTGACGCAGATCCAGTTGCTGCACATTCTTACGTGCCTCAGCGCCAAGTCGGGCCAAAACCTTTTCGTAGCTGATTGGATGAAAAGCTTTGACCGGCAATGTTGGCCCGCCAGTTAAACGAACTTGTTCATTCGTTGCAGCCTGCCAGATAACTGGAGATTTGATTGTGCCAGAGTCCTCAGGGCCGAGTTCAAGGGTTTTAAGCTGTGTATAGGTGCCGCCGTGCAAGATGATGGTCATCGTTTCACGTAATGGTTTGCCGTGTTTAAATTTGCGAACTTCGTTACGGGCGCGCTCCAGGGTGGCGAAGGGTTTTTTCTTTGTGCCGCGATTCGCATCATTACCGCCGGGGGCAACGTGGAAAGTGACTGCGTTGACACAAGAAAAAGGCGGGATCAAAAGAAGAAACAGTATTATGGCGAATAGTTTTAATTTCATTCAATATCTCGCGCTGACATCAATTTCAGCCGATAGCCGGAGCAAGTTGTTCATAGCTTGATAAGACATTTTTGCATTTATTGCAACGAAGCAGGAAGGGGTAAACTCGCAGTCATCCAAGCCACAAAAGGTTTGCCTGCAGAAACAGCTACTCTAAGCTTTTAAAAGCACATGGAATCACCTCGTTTGGCAGTCAGCAAACTAAACTGGCACGGCGGCGCAGCTGAGTGAAACCTTGCGGAATATTTTTTTACGAAACCAAACCGGGTCGGAAGCCGTCTGTCATTTGTCTGGCTGATTGATTAACAAAATGCAGCATAAGCCTTTTTTCATTGCAACCGGGTGCATGTTCCTTGTTTTGGTTTTGTTTTCTGGTGTCGCGCCGGATGCTGGCGCGCAAGACAAGCCCAATATTGTTCTTTTTATTGCCGACGATCACACGGCCACCGATTGTGGCGCGTACGGTTCGCGCGATGTTCGCACTCCGAACATTGACCGCCTTGCCAGCCAGGGTCTGCTCTTTAGAAATGCTTTTGCGGCGTCACCTACGTGCATGCCTTCACGCGCGGCTTTGTTCACTGGGTTGATGCCCTTTCGCAATGGTGCGCATGCCAACAACCTTGTCGGCCAATCGCAATGTCGCGAAGATGTTCTTTCCCTGCCCCATTATTTAAAGAAACTTGGCTATCGCGTCGCACAAGCCGGCAAAACTCATTTTGGGCCAAAGTCAGTCTTTCCCTTCGAGCGCATTGCCAATTCCGAGGTTCCCGAACCCGGCTTTGAAAACAATCGGGCGCTGCACATGGATTTGAATACCGCTGTTGTGGACGAATGGCTGGGTCATCTTTCCCCCAATGAACCATTCTGCCTCATAGTATGCGATCACAGTCCACATGTGATTTGGACGGCGGAAGCAACCTACGATCCTGCGAAGATCAGCGTCCCGCCCAATCACATAGACACGCCGGAACTGCGAAAATCCCGCGCCCGCTATTATACCGACATCACAAAGATGGACACGAATCTGGGAAGCATCCTGTCCAGTGTGGAAAAACATGGCTTCGCGACCAATACCGTTTTTATTTACACGGCCGATCAAGGCGCGCAATGGCCGTTCGCAAAATGGGGGCTTTATGACCAGGGAATTCATGTGCCCTTTATCGTGCGCTGGCCGGAAAAGGTTCGTCCGGCTCTGACCACTGATGCCATGATTTCGTTTGTTGATGTATTGCCCACCTTCATTGAACTTGCTGGTGGCAAAGCGCCTGCCGATTTGGATGGGAAAAGTTTTCTGCCCGTGCTTGAAGGAAAGTCCAATCAGCATCGCGATGTAATTTTTGCGACGCATTCACAAGATACGGGCATGAACTTTTCGCCCATGCGTTGCGTCCGGACGGAACGTTATAAATACATTTTTAATCTCTCTCCGGGGAATGAATACACGACGCACATGGACAAGGCAAAAGACCATGATGGTGGACGGGAATATTGGAATTCATGGGTTAAGAAAGCCGAAACCGATCCCCGCGCGGCCATCATTCTAAAAAGTTATCATTGGCGTCCGCGTGAAGAATTTTACGATACGCTGCTGGATCCTTACGAAGTCCATAATCTCGCGAATGATCCAGCTTATGCTGATGTCAAAAGCAACATGAGCAAGCAACTGGTCGCCTGGCGCAAACAGCAAAATGATACCAAAACCGGGCCTGACCCTGTTCCCGCAAAATGACAAAACCTTTTTTAAATTCCTCAAAATTATTTCGCAGTCTGTTTGTGCTGGTCCTTGTCTGCATTGCGATAAACGCCAGAGCTAAAAATGCAGATAATCCGAATGTAGTGATCATTTACTCTGACGACCTCGGATACGGCGATGTCGGTTGTTATGGCGCCACCAAAGTTAAAACTTCAAACATTGATAAATTCGCCAAAGAAGGTTTGCGTTTCACTGATGCGCATTGTTCCTCTGCCACCTGCACCCCTTCGCGGTTTGCCTTGCTCACGGGCGAATATCCGTGGCGCAAAAAGGGAACCGGCATTCTTCCCGGCGATGCCAAGATGATTATTAATCCGGGAACACTTACGCTGCCGGGCGTGTTCCAAAAAGCCGGTTACAAAACCGCCGCTGTCGGCAAATGGCATCTCGGCTTGGGCAACAGCAAGATTGACTGGAATAAATATATTGCACCAGGCCCTCATGAAATCGGATTCGACTATTCCTTTCTCATCCCTGCAACTGGAGATCGTGTGCCATGCGTGTTTGTTGAAAATCAAAAAGTGGTTGGTCTTGATCCAGCCGATCCCATCTTGGTGGACTATGACAAAAAAGTGGGTAATGAACCAACTGGGCGGGAGAATCCCGATTTATTGAAAATGAAATTTCGTAGGGGCCATGACGACACCATCGTCAATGGCATCAGCCGGATTGGTTTTATGACGGGAGGAAAAACAGCCCGCTGGGTGGATGAGGATATCGCCGACGTTATTACCAAAAAAGCCGTCCATTTTATTGAAGAAAATAAGACTCATCCGTTTTTCCTTTATTTCGCGACACATGACATTCACGTGCCCCACGCGCCAAATTCCCGCTTTCGAGGCACCAGTGGTTGCGGCTTGCGCGGTGATGCCATTCAGGAATTCGATTGGTCCGTGGGCGAGGTGCTGACGACGCTGGAACGACTGAAATTAACTGACAATACGCTCGTCATTGTGACCAGTGATAATGGCGGAGTGGTCAATGATGGATATGCCGACCGTTCTGAGGAAGATTTGAATGGTCACAAACCCAATGGAGCGCTTCGCGGCGGAAAATATAGTTTATTCGAAGGTGGCACCCGCATTCCTTTCATTGCGCGCTGGCCGGGCCATATCAAACCCGGCACGAGCGATGCGCTCATCTGCCAAGTGGATTTTACCAGCACTTTCGCCAAACTGACGAAACAAACTTTGCCTGACAATACCGCTCCTGATAGTTTTGACGTGCTTCCCGCGCTGCTCGGTGAATCTAAAACCGGACGCAATACTTTGGTAGAGCACGGCAATGGCCTGGCCTTGCGCAAAGGGTCATGGAAGTTCATCGCTCCGGGCAAGGAAGCTGCGAAAAACGCGAATGCAGAACGGGGTGTTTCTGTAGAAGCTCAACTTTATGATTTAAACAAAGACCTTGGCGAAAAAAGCAACGTTGCCGCTGCCAATCCCGAGCTAGTGAAAACATAGGGCGAAGAACTGAACCACATTCAAAAAACACCCGGAAGTCGCCCTTGAAATAAATAGTTAAAAACATTCATAAAAGTTTTCAATTCACTCGAATCGTCACCGCCGCGCCAATAATTTCCCCGCTTAATGAATATTCAGTCAAACCATAGCTTCAATAATTACATGTTTACAGTTACACGCAGATTTATTTTCCTGACACTCTTAACCCTGACCGCGTACTTGTCGCTCGCAGTCATAACTCATGCCGAACCCGCTACCACGAATTCGGACGGCATTGTTGTCATGATCAGTGTAGATGGGCTGGCGGCTCATTATCTCGATGATCCCAAGGCTGAAATGCCAACCCTGCGGGCCTTAGCCGCTACTGGCGCGCGGGCCACATCGATGAAAGCATCAAACCCAACTGTAACCTGGCCGAATCATACCACCCTCGTGACTGGCGTTAATCCAGCCAAACATGGAGTCCTCGGCAATAATTACCTGGACCGAACCACGCGCAAGCGGGTCGTCCTGATTTCCGATCCTATTTTTGATAAGGAACAGATTGTTAAAGTTCCAACCATTTACGATCTCGCCAAGGCCAAGGGGTTGAAGACTGCTGCCATTCGCTGGCCAGCCACCCGTAATGCCAAAACACTGGACTGGACTGTGCCTGACGTTGGTTCCGTCGAACATTTGAAAAAATATTCGACTCCGGCATTGGTAGACGAATGTACGAAGGCTGGAATCAATTTTATGGAAGGGGAAACACAGCCTGGAGAAGTTCATAAGCCGACTGATGACCAATCCACTGCCATTTTCAATTCCATTTTGCACAACCACCGCCCCGGCCTTGCGCTTCTGCATGTAGTGAATGTAGATCATACGCAACATTTGAAAGGTCCACGATCACCCGAAGCTTACGCGGCCGTGAAGGCTGCAGATCAGCACGTGCGCGAAGTCTGGGACGAATTGCAACGCGACTATCCGAACAAGGCGACGTTGTTCGTTGTCTCTGACCACGGCTTCTCGGCCATCAAACGCCAGCTTCTGCCGAATGTCATCTTGCGCAAAGCCGGCTTGTTGGAGTCGAAAAAGAAGGCAACCGGCAATGCCGTTCAACTCGTGGCTCAAGGAGGCTCCGCGTTTATTTATGTGTTGGACGAGGCGAATCGTTCCAAGGTGCTCGCGCGTGTTAAGAAAGCATTTACCGGCGTGGACGGTGTATCAAAGATTGTCGGCGCTGACCAATTCAAGGACTACGGAATAGCCAATCCCAAGGATGATCCCCGCGCTCCGGACATGATTTTATTTGCCGAAGACGGCTACGCATTTGGCGATACCGCCGCGGGCGACCTGCCCTTCAATGAAAAACCCGAGCGCAAGGGCAGTCATGGTCACGATGCAAACCTGCCGAATCTCCATGCCACGTTCGTGGTCTGGGGCGTGGGCATCAAGCCCGGCGTCAAGCTGGGTGAAATTTCGAATACCAGCGTCGCCCCGACAATTGCCAAGCTGATGGGACTTACGCTTCCCGATGCCGATGGTAAACCGCTTTCAGCCATATTAACGGAATAAGGTTTTTTGTTTTTTACGGTTATCCGCATTGGCGCAGGATTCTTGATCTTGCGCCATTTAGTTTATGGTTTTGATTAAGTCGGCTTGGCCGCGTTGTTGAAGCATTCAATGAAGTTCTGCACAATTGGAGAATTATTGGTGCGTTTCCATACAATCAAAGTTTGAACCAATGGAAGCCCGGGCGGGAGTTCACGAAAAACCAATCCTGGACGTTTTACTTCCGCAATCGTTTTGGTGGTGGGAGCAATGCCGAAGCCTGCTGAAATCAACCACATTTTGGAATTAATATCATTGGCATACTGGCCGATGAGCGGTGTGGCGCCGGCTTTGGCGCAAAGGTTCAGGAACGTATCGTAATACGCATGTTGAAGCGAAGGATGAATCAACACCAACGGTTCCGCATGAAAATCCCGCCATTCGATACGGCGAAGTTTAGCGAGGCGGTGTCCTGCGGGCGAAGCCAGCACCATGGAAGATTCTTCGAGAAAATGGCAATCCAGCTCCGGGTAGCCAACCGGTGGACGCAGCAAACCAACATCAAGCTGATCCGTGCGAAGTTGCTGGAGCTGTTCGATGGAGGTAAGTTCATGCAAAGAAAATTGGACGCCGGGGAATTTCTGGCGATAACTGCGCAGCACTGTGGCCAACCGCGACGTGGCCGCGGGTGCCAATACTCCAATGCGCAGGGTTCCCACCAATCCATGCTCTGCCATCTTCACGCGCTGTTCGGCCTGTTTGGCAGCCGCGAGAACGAGCCGGGCCTCATCTAGAAACACTCGGCCTGCCTGAGTGAGTCTCACCGACCGGGTGGAACGCTCAAACAGTTTAAGCCCCAATTTTGTTTCCAACCCTTTAATTTGGGCACTAAGCGGCGGTTGGGCCAAATGGAGTCGTTCTGCAGCACGCCGAAAGCTCAATTCTTCCGCTACTGTCACAAAATATTTCAAATGCCGCAGTTCCATGCATTGATACTTACAAAGTATCAATAATCTAGTAAACATGTATTTGTAAATATCACTGAATAAGAGCATGAAATGGTTGGTCTATTAGAAAACATTTGATTTTGCCTCGGGTATAAATCGTTACGAATAAGAATTTGGTGCCAGCAGCTTACTAAGATGTGGATTGTCCGTTTAGCACTTAGGCGTCCCTACACGTTCGTCGTGGCAGCAATCATTTTAATTTTGCTGACCCCCTTCGTCCTGTCCCGAACACCCGTTGATATCTTTCCTTCCATCAACATCCCAGTCATTAGCGTTATCTGGCAATACACCGGCCTGGATGCGCAGGAAATCGAACAACGCATCGTCTACAATCATGAGCGGGCCATGACGGCAACGGTCAACGATGTGGAGCACATCGAATCCACTTCCTATAATGGCGTGGGGATCATCAAGGTGTTTCTCCAACCTGGCACCTCGGTGGACGCCGGTGTGGCCCAGGTAACCGCAGTCGCTCAAACCGTGCTTAGACAAATGCCTCCTGGCCAGACCCCTCCGTTGATTATTCGCTACAACGCTTCCACGGTTCCCATTCTGCAATACAGCATCACCAGCAAGAAACTTTCCGAGCAGGAAATTTACGATGTCACTTTGAACCAGATTCGCGTCGGTCTTTCCACGGTTCAAGGTGCCGTGATGCCCTGGCCATTTGGCGGCAAAACCCGGTTGGTTTCAGTCGATCTTGATTTACCAGCCCTAAAATCGAGAAATCTGGCCCCACAAGACGTAGTGGATGCCATCAGCCTGCAAAACCTGATTCTGCCCAGCGGCACCGCAAAAATCGGCTCTACTGAATTCAGTCTTGAACTGAATAGCTCCACTAAAGTCTTGGAGGAATTAAACAATCTTCCCATCAAAACGGTGAATGGCTCCATTATTTACGTTCACGACGTCGCGCAGGTTCGGGATGGATTTGCCCCCCAACAAAATGTGGTCCGCCGGGACGGCATACGGGGTTCTTTGTTGACCGTAATGAAGGGCGGCGCGGTTTCCACTCTCGATATCGTCAGCGGGATAAAAAAGGCCCTGTCTCCCGTGCTTACCACGGTCCCCCCTGATCTGGAGGTAAGAGAGTTTGCCGACCAATCCCTGTTCGTCCGTGCGGCCATCAGCGGCGTCATGAAAGAGGGCCTGATCGCCGCCGCCCTGACTGCCTTGATGATTTTGCTCTTTATTGGTTCCTGGCGCAGCACCTTTATCATCGCTATTTCAATTCCACTTTCCGTCATCAGCTCACTGATAGTGCTTAGTGCCTTGGGCGAAACCATCAATTTAATGACTTTAGGCGGTTTGGCGCTGGCGGTGGGAATTTTAGTGGATGATGCCACGGTGGAAATCGAGAACGTGCATCGCCAAATGGCAATGGGCAAACCTTTGGAACAGGCAATCCTGGATGGCGCGCAGGAAATTGCACTTCCGGCATTTGTTTCGACCCTTTGTATTTGCATCGTTTTTGTGCCGATGTTCTTCCTGACCGGGGTGGGCCGCTACCTGTTCGTGCCGCTGGCGGAGGCGGTGGTATTCGCGATGTTGGCCAGTTATATCCTTTCCCGGACGCTGATTCCCACCATGGTGATGTGGTTTTATCGAAACTACTCCTATTATGAGCATCAGGTTCACCACGAGGAAGAGGCGGCGAAAGCGCCGTTGTGGCTGCGGCCATTGATCGCGATTCAAGATCGATTTGAACGCGGTTTTACCCGTCTGCGTGAAGGCTATCGCAATTTGCTCGAAGCCATTTTTAAATGCCGGGTCGGTTTTACAGGTTTTTTTATGCTGCTCTGCCTTGCCTCCTGCGCTTTGGTTTTTCTTTTAGGGCAGGACTTTTTTCCCAGCGTGGATGCCGGCCAACTTCGTCTGCATTTGCGGGCACGGAGCGGCACGCGCGTTGAAGAAACCGCGAAACTGGTTGATGAAGTGGAAGTGGCCATTCGCAACGAAATTCCAAAAAATGAATTGGAAGGCATCCTGGATAACATCGGCATTCCCAATTCCGGCATCAGCACGAGTTACAGCAATAACGGCATGGTCGGATCGGGTGATTCGGACATCCTGGTTTCACTTACCAAGAATCACCGGCCCACAGAAGAATACGTGAACCGCCTGCGAGTGCTGCTCAATCGCAAATTTCCCGGCATCATGTTTTATTTCCTGCCAGCGGACATTGTCAGCCAGACATTGAATTTCGGCATACCCGCGCCGCTCGATATTCAGATTGTGGGACGCAATCAGATAAAGAACCGGGAAGTGGCCGCCACCTTGGTCGAAAAAATACGCAAAATTCCCGGGGCAGCCGATATTCGTGTGCAGCAACCCGCTGACCTGCCGAAACTCGAATTTGCCGTGGACCGCACCAAAGCCTCTGCGATGGGACTTACCGAACGCGATGTGGCCAATGCTGTGCTTTTAAGCGTCAGCGGCAGCAGCCAGGTGCAACCGTCCTATTGGCTTAATTCTGCTTATGGCATTCAATATTTGATCAATGCCCGCGTACCGGAACACGCGCTGGATTCTGTGTCCGCACTTAACTCGCTGCCGGTGAGTGTCGGCACTGCGGGACGGGGCGATAATCAGGTTTTTGCCAATGTGGCAACCATGACTCGGACGAATGGCGTTCCTGTAGTTTCGCATTACAATGTCACTCCTGTGATTGATATTTTTGGCAACGTCAGTGGCCGCGATTTGGGTGGAGTCTTGCGTGACCTTCAACCGCTCTTAAAACAAGCGGAGAAACAACTTCCCCGGGGCAGTCATCTCACTTTGCGCGGCCAGGCTGAAACCATGCGTTCCAGTTTCATCGGTCTGGAAATTGGTTTGGTAGGCGCAATCGTATTAATCTATTTATTGCTGGTCATCAATTTTCAAACCTGGCTGGATCCTTTCATCATCATCACCGCCCTTCCCGGTGCGCTGGCGGGCGTGGCGTGGGCATTGTTTCTTACTTTTACAACTCTGAGTGTGCCTGCGCTGATGGGAACCATCATGAGTTTGGGCGTTGCCACTGCCAACGCGGTTCTCGTGGTCAGTTTTGCGCGCAGCAATTTGGATCAGGGAATGAACCCGATTGAGGCGGCTTTGACTGCTGGCGCCGGGCGCTTGCGGCCCGTCTTAATGACAGCCTTGGCGATGATTATTGGCATGCTCCCTATGAGCCTGGGACTTGGTGAAGGTGGTGAACAGAATGCCCCGTTGGGACGAGCCGTCATTGGTGGATTGGTTTTTGCCACGGTATCAACATTGTTTTTCGTTCCCGTGGTATTCAGCCTCTGCCACCGTCGCACGAAAGCCTCCAGCACTGCTCCCAAGAGTGAACCAAATTTGGAAGCCATTTCTGCATAACTAACTTTCCATGAATCCAATAGAATCCGCTCATCCACCAACCCTCTCGCCGCCCGGTAATGTTCCTGCCTCTAGTGGGGCAAAAACATCCCAGCCACGTCTCGGCCGTTGGGTGTTGCTGATTGGCGTTCTCATGATTTTGGGGCTCGTGGCAGGTTTGGTCCCGCGTTTGCGCCATCGGCAAACACTAATCCAAGACACGCGTGAATTGGCTGTCTCCACCGTTAGCGTCATCTCCCCCGTTCCTGGCAAAGCAACGGAAGGCTTGAATTTATCCGCTGAGATCAAGCCAGTGACGGAAGCACCCATTTATGCGCGGGCCAGTGGTTTTATTAAACAATGGAAGGTGGACATTGGTGCCAAGGTTGAGGCTGGCCAACTGCTGGCTGACATCGATGCGCCTGAACTTGACCAGCAATTAACGGGTGCAAAAGCAGAATTGGCGCAGACCGAAGCTGCCCTGGCTCTCGCTAAAATTACCGCCACTCGCTGGGCGGAATTACTTAAAACGTCCAGCGTTAGCGATCAGGAAGCGGCAGAAAAAAAGGCGGATCTCGCGCTCAAGACCGCAAATGTTGATGCTGCCGCTGCCAATGTGCATCGTCTTGAAAACCTCCAGGATTTCGCGCATGTAAAAGCCCCCTTCGCCGGCACTATTACTGCCCGGAGCATTGACGTAGGCGATTTAATCAGCTCTGGCAAAGAGCTTTTCCGGCTGGCCGATACGCATGTCCTGCGGGTGTTCGTGCGTGTGCCGCAACCCGCCACTCCCGGCATCGCCGTGGGAGGCAATGCCGAAATGACCGTGCCCGAATTCCCCACCCGAAAATTTACTGCCAAAGTAGTGCGTACTGCGGGTGCGATTGATCCGATTTCCCGGACGCTTTTAACCGAATTGGAAGTGGACAATTCTCATAACGAACTTCTGGCGGGCAGTTACGCACAAGTCAGCTTTGGCGATTTGAAACAGGATATGGCATTAGTGCTGCCATCCAATACTCTGCTGTTCCGTTCTGAAGGAACACAGGTTGGCGTGGTTGACACAAATGGACGAGTGGAACTTCGCCAGGTGGTTCTCGGTCGTGATTTTGGACGTAATCTCGAAGTTGTTTCCGGCATCACCGCTAAGGATCGTGTGATTATTAATCCGGCCGATTCCCTTATTTCTGGGACCACTGTGCGCATCGCGGAAGCTGACCGGACAGAGAATACAAAATGAACTCTCTGCAAGGCAAACAAACTGATTGCCATTCGTTGCCTGTGCCACGCCCGGCACTTGCAAGTCGATTCGCCTCAGCAGGATTTATCATTCTTATTACCGCGAGCCTGTTATTTTCCGGGTGCGCGGTTGGTCCCGATTATAAAAAGCCGCAAGCGGCGGTCATGCCCACAACTTACAAAGAGGGCACCAACGAATGGAAACTCGCGGAGCCTCAGGCTCATTTACCCAAGGGGGCCTGGTGGGAATTGTTCGGTGATACAGAACTGAATCGCTTGGAGCAGAAAGCCGCGGCAGCCAACCAGGAACTTAAAATTGCGGTGGCCAGCTTTGAGCAGGCGCGTTCGTTATTGGATATCGCTCGGGCAGGTCGCTTTCCGCGTCTGGATTTGTCTTCGTCGGCCGTGCGGCAACGTGATTCCGCAAATCGTCCCATCAACGGCATTTCAAACGGGCGGGCTGATACTTATAACAATTACAACGCGGCGCTGGACCTTAGTTATGAACTGGATGTCTGGGGCCGTGTGCGGCGCGGCATTGAGGCGGCAGCAGCGACGGTGCAGGCCGATGCGGCTGATGTGGAATCTGTCCGGCTGGCTATTCAAGCCGAAGTTGCCAATGATTATTTTAACCTGCGCACACTCGATGCTGAAACCATTCTGCTTAAATCAAGCATTGAGGTTTTTAAGAAATCCCTCCAATTGACACGGAATCGGCGGGCGGGAGGAATCGCAACGGATTTGGACGTTTCTGAAGCCGAGACAATTTTAAAAACTACTGAAGCGCAAGTGCCCGTCATCGCCTTGCAACGCGCCCGTACCGAACATGCTCTGGCGGTACTGACCGGACAGCCAGCCTCCAGTTTTGCCGAACCGGAAAAGCCTATTGATCTGGCGCCGCCCACAATTCCTTTCGGCATTCCCTCTGAACTATTGGAGCGTCGGCCGGATATCGCTGCCGCCGAACGTCGCATGGCCGCCGCAAATGCCGGCATTGGTGTCGCCAAAGCCGCATTTTTTCCAACGATAAAATTTAATGGACTTGCCGGTTTGCAGAGCGTGGACATCGGCACTCTTTTTAATTGGCCGAGCCGCATTTGGGCGGTGGGCCCGTCCATCAAGCTTCCTATTTTTGAAGGCGGCGAGAACCGCGCCAATCTCCGCCGCGTTCAAGCGGTTTACGATGAAAACGTGGCCCGCTACCGGCAGAGCGTGCTGGTTGCCTTTGCGGATGTGGAAGACAATCTGGCTGCCCAACATCTACTGGCCACCGAGCAGGAGGCTGAAGCTGCCGCTCTAAAGTCTGCGCAAAAGACCCTCGAAATCGCCAATAACCGTTATCATGCGGGCTTGGTTACTTATCTTGAAGTGGCCACCGCACAGAATGCCGCGCTGGACCGTGAAAGAACTCATGTGCGTTTGCGGGGTGAGCAACTCGTTTCAGTCGTGGCTTTGATTAAATCTCTTGGTGGAGGATGGCAGGCACCCAAACAGTTCAGCGATGCGCGCGCCCGAGTTGGAAGCGAAACCATCGCCAAGCCATAAGACAAATCATAGATACATTTGATCGTCGCCCGCGGTCGGACCTGCGCTTATTGAGGGCTTCTCCTGCCGTCATGAATTAAAGGATCATGACTTTCGTCCTTTGACGGCGACCATAAGTAATCTATTTTAAAAATTGTAATTGGTAACTAAGGGTAACGGCGCGGGTCTTATTATTTTTATGCAGGAAGACAAAGTGAACCAACTGGACGAAAGCAAGCCCAAATCATCTACGGCACAGCGGGAACCCTTACATTCCGCCCAACACAAACCAGGTACGGGAAAACTGTTTATTTGGCTGATAATTATTTTTCTAGTGGGGCTCGGTGTATTCTGGGTGATGCGTCAACGGAAGAATTCCACTGGCGCAGGAAAAGGAGGGCCCGGCGGTAAAGGTATGACTGGCCCGGTCCCCGTGGTAGCCGGAACAGTTGCTCAAAAGGATGTGCCCATATATCTCGATGGTTTGGGCACGGTGCAGGCATTGAATACTGTCACCGTGCGGGTGCGGGTGGATGGCCAATTGCAAAAAGTTGCTTTCAATGAAGGGCAGGATGTGGTGGAAGGTGACATTCTGGCGGAATTGGATCCGCAGCCGTTTCTAACCCAGGTGCGCCAAAATGAAGCCAAGAAAAGCCAGGATGAAGCTCAGTTGGCCAACGCAAACATTGATCTCAAACGGAATGAAGAATTACTGAAGCAGAAGATTGTCGCCCAGTCGGTGTATGACACGGCAAAAGCATTGGCCCACCAACTGGCAGCGACAGTGAATGCAGACCAAGCGGCAATTGACAGCGCACAGGTTCAGCTTAATTACGCCACGGTAAAATCACCAATCAATGGCCGGACAGGCATCCGTCTGGTGGATGTCGGAAATATTGTTCATGCGAATGAGGCGAACGGTCTCGTGGTAATTACGCAACTGAAACCGATCTCAGTGGTGTTCACGCTGCCAGAACAGAACCTGGGGGAAATTCACAAGCAGATGTTGCAGGGAGATTTAAAGGTTTTGGCGGTGGAGCGAGACAATAAAACGGTTTTGGCTGAAGGAAAGGTGGCGGTAATCGACAACCAAATCGATACGACTACGGGGACAATCAAACTCAAGGCAACCTTTCCCAATGAAGATTTGAAGCTGTGGCCGGGACAGTTTGTGAACGCAAGGTTGCTCCTGACCACCCGGAAAAACGGGTTGGTGGTTCCGGCTTCCGTCGTCCAACAGGGACCGGAAGGGGCCTTTGCATTTGTGATCAATGATGATCAAACCGTGAAAATGCAACCGATCAAGGTTGGCCGCACTGATAATGGAGTAGCCATGATTGATGAAGGGTTGACCGCAGGTGAACACGTGGTAGTGGACGGTCAATATAAACTGCAAAACGGTTCCAAGATTCAAGTAGGCCAACCGGGGGGCAAGCAGGCTGGCAATCCCTCTGAAGGAAAATCAGGACGGAATAACGGCGGAAATGGCAAACCCGGCGAAGGTAAATCGGGCAAAGGCAGGACAAACGCCGAAGCGCAATAATTTACGGAGCCTGTGAACATTTCCGAACTATACATCCGACGGCCCGTGGCCACTTCGTTGCTGATGGCCGGAGTGGTGTTGATGGGGTTGCTCGGATATTTCCTGCTGCCCATTTCAGCATTGCCGCCCGTTGATTTCCCAACCATTCAAGTCACCGCCCAATATCCCGGGGCAAGTCCGGCCGTAATGGCTTCCTCAGTGACCACACCGTTGGAGCGGCAGTTTGGCCAGATCAGCGGGCTGTCGCAGATGACCTCGATCAGCGCCTTCGGCAACATGAGCATCACGTTGCAGTTTAATCTGGATCGTGACATTGACGCGGCGGCGCAGGATGTACAGGCGGCCATTAACGCGGCAAATGGTTTCCTTCCAAAGACCATGCCGAATCCGCCAACGTACAGCAAAGTCAATCCGGCCGACACGCCCATCATCACACTGGAAATTACGTCCGACTCCTTGCCCTTGGAGAAAGTAAATGATCTCGCGGACACGGTGCTGGCGCAGAAGTTGAGTGAAGTGAGCGGAGTCGGACTAGTGACCATTGAAGGAAATCAAAAGCCAGCGGTGCGGGTGCGAATCAATCCAGCAGCAATTACCGGTTTGGGCATCAGCATGGAAGATATCCGGATGGCATTAGTGCAGAATAATGTCAACGCACCAAAGGGAAGTTTTGATGGCCAACGCCAGTCATATGCGATTGGTGCCAACGATCAGATATTTTCAGCGGAACAATACAAGAGCGTCATCGTGGCCTACAAAAATGGTTCACCGGTACGCCTGGGCGATATTGGCCAGGTCATTGAAAATGTGGAGAATGTACGACTGGCGGGATGGGTAAATAATAATCCGGCAGTCATTCTGGATATTCAACGTCAACCGGGCGCGAACATCATTGAGACTGCGGACCGGGTGAAGGCGTTGTTGCCGAAACTGCGCGCGTCAATACCGCCTTCGGTCAAAGTGAACATTCTCACCGACCGAACCACCACCATTCGTGCTTCCATTGCAGACGTGCAATTCACGCTGTTGCTGACCGTGGGCCTAGTAGTGGCAGTGATTTTCGTTTTTCTACGGAAGTTTTGGGCGACGGTAATTCCCAGCGTGGCCCTGCCCTTGGCGATCATCGGCACTTTCGGAGTGATGAAGTTGATTGGATTTACCTTGGATAACCTTTCACTCATGGCTCTCACCATTGCGACCGGTTTTGTGGTGGATGACGCCATCGTGATGATTGAAAACATTGTCCGATTCATCGAAATGGGTGAACCGCCATTGGAGGCGGCACTGAAAGGGGCGAAGCAAATTGGATTCACGGTGATTTCCCTGAGCGTGTCGCTGATAGCGGTATTTATTCCCCTGCTCTTCATGACGGGCATTGTGGGAAGACTATTTCGTGAATTTGCCATCACGCTGACCATTGCCGTGGTGGTATCAGCGATTGTGTCGCTGACCTTGACACCGATGATGTGTGCGCGGCTTTTGCGGTCCGAGCGGGAGGAGAAGCATGGGCGCTTTTATCATGCGACCGAACGGATGTTCCAGGGGATGCTGAACTGGTATGAGAGCGGTCTTAAGTGGGTGCTGCGGCACCAATTTTTTACATTGATGATCGCGCTGGCGACCCTGGTGGGAACGATCTGGTTATATATGATTGTGCCCAAGGGACTGCTGCCGCAACAGGACACAGGCTTAATCAATGGAGTAACCGATGCAGCACAATCCATTTCATTCAAGGCAATGGTGGCTAAACAGCGCGAGATTGCAGAAATTGTTCGCAGGGATCCCGATGTGGAAAGCGTCGCCTCTTTTGTGGGAGCTGGCACGGTGAATCCAACCGTGAACAGCGGACGCCTCTATATCAACCTCAAGCCGCGTGATCATCGAAAAGCGAATGCCAATGAAATTATTGATCGATTGCGCGACGCAACGAAAGATGTGCAGGGAATTTCGCTCTACATGCAATCAGTGCAAGACGTGCAGATCGATAGCCGGGTTAGCCGCACTCAATATCAATATACGTTGCAGGATGCTGATGAGGCAGAGTTGGGCGAATGGGCGCCGAAGCTGTTGGCAAAACTGAGCAGTTTGCCGGAACTGTCCGACGTAGCCAGCGACCAGCAAACGGGCGGGTTGCAGTTGAATGTGGACGTGGATCGCGACAAAGCTTCGCGCTACAATATTATCCCCCAAGCGATTGACGATACACTCTACGATGCTTTCGGACAGCGGCAGGTGTCCACCATCTTCACGCAGTTGACGCAGTATCGGGTCGTGCTAGAAGCGGAACCGAGCTTTCAACTCACCCCGGCGGCATTGGAGAAAATTTATGTAAAATCGACCACCGGCCAGATGGTGCCCCTGAGCGCATTCGCGCAAATGAAGACGACGACTGCGTCACTGGCACTCACGCATGAGGGACAGTTTCCGGCGGTGACCCTTTCTTTTAACCTACGACCGGGAAGTTCACTCGGTGCAGCCGTGAAAGCAATCCAACAAGCGGAAAAGGACATTCAACTGCCGGAGACAGTGGTGCCAACATTTTCCGGCAGTGCGGCGGAATTTCGCAGTTCGCTCGCGAGCGAACCATTCCTGATTTTGGCGGCGGTCGTGGTCATCTACATCGTGCTGGGCGTGCTGTATGAAAGTTATATTCACCCGATTACTATTTTATCCACGCTGCCATCGGCGGGGGTGGGCGCGTTGCTGGCGTTGTTGATATGCGGGATGGATCTCTCCTTGATTGCATTGATTGGAATTATTCTGCTTATCGGCATTGTAAAAAAGAACGCGATCATGATGATCGATTTTGCGCTGGAAGCGGAACGCGAAGAAAAGTTATCGCCGGAGGAATCAATCTATAAAGCGTGTTTGCTACGGTTCCGTCCCATCATGATGACGACGATGGCAGCGCTGCTGGGAGCGTTGCCGCTGGCATTGGAGAATGGGACCGGTTCGGAGTTGCGTAAACCGCTTGGCATCTCGATTGTCGGTGGCTTGCTGTTATCTCAATTCCTCACGCTTTATACGACGCCGGTGATTTATCTTTATCTTGATCGGTTCGGGGCACGGGTACGTCGTTGGCGGGCACGGCATGGTTTGCCAGTTGGAGAGGAAGTTGCGGCTGCAGGGATTGCTCCGGCAACCGTGGGCGACAGTAACCCAGGTAGCCCATGAGTATTTCCGAGCCATTCATCCGTCGTCCAGTCGGCACCTCGTTGCTGGCGATTGGATTGTTTTTGCTTGGAATTGTGGCTTACAAATCCCTGCCAGTGGCGCCAATTCCACGGGTGGATTTCCCAATGATTCAAGTTTCGGCCGGTTTGCCCGGAGCCGACCCAGCCACGGTGGCATCGTCGCTGGCAGCACCATTGGAAAAGCGCCTTGGACAGATTGCGGGAGTTTCGGAAATGACTTCGGTCAGCACACTGGGTGGCGCGTCCATCACAATTCAATTTAATTTGGATCGCGGAGTGGACAGTGCCGCGCGCGATGTGCAGGCAGCCATTAACGCATCGGCAAGTGATTTGCCGATCAACCTTCCAAGCTTACCGACATACCGAAAAGTGAATCCGGCGGATGCGCCGATCATGATTCTGGCGCTGACTTCAGCCACGCTGAAATCGACAGATGTTTATGAATCCGCCGATACCATCATCGCGCAACGGTTAAGCCAGGTGGAGGGAGTGAGCCAGGCCTTTGTCAGCGGCGCGGAAAAATCAGCGGTACGTGTTCAAGTGAACCCGGCGGCATTGGCCTCAACCGGCCTAAGCCTTGAGGATGTGCGGACATTTTTAGGACAGGTCAATGTGGATTCGCCCAAGGGGAGCATCGATGGAGAAAGGACCAGACACACCATTGAAAGTAATGACCAACTGCTGGACGCTGAGGCTTATCAAGGGCTTATTCTGACGACCAAAAATAAGACGTCCATCAAGTTGAGTTCACTGGGAAAAGTGTTTGAAGGAGTCGAGAACACCCGATTGGCAGGCTGGTCGGGGACTAATCGAGCGGTGTTGGTGATTGTCTTCAAACAACCGGATGCCAACGTGATTGAGACAGTAGATCGCATCAAAGCAATACTGCCGGAATTGCAAAGGTGGATACCGCCATCGATGAAGATTCAGATGGTCAGCGATCGCACCACCACCATTCGTTCTTCCGTGAAAGAGGTGCAGTTTTCACTGTTGTTGAGCATCTCGCTGGTCGTGATGGTAATCTTTCTTTTTCTGAGGAGATTCTGGCCGACGTTTATCGCGAGTGTGACGGTGCCACTGGCACTGGCCGGGACGTTTGGATGCATGTATTTGTTGAACTACAGCCTGGATAATCTTTCGCTGATGGCGATTACCATTTCCGTAGGCTTTGTGGTGGATGATGCGATTGTGGTGATCGAAAATGTTTTTCGTTTTATCGAGCAAGGCGATAACACCATGCACGCGGCACTCAAAGGCGCGAGACAGATTGGATTTACCGTTGTCTCCATGAGCCTTTCACTGGTGGCAGTATTCATCCCGTTGTTGTTCATGGGTGGTGTAATTGGACGATTGTTTCATGAATTCGCAGTGACATTGAGCATGGCGATTTTGGTATCGGGAGTGATTTCCCTGACACTGACGCCGATGCTCTGCTCGCGGTTTTTAAAGCCGGAATCTGCATATAAAGGAAAAAAGAATCTCGTATACCGGGCCAGTGAATGGAGTTTCAACCAGCTATTGGGGGTCTATGAAGGCGGTTTGAAATGGGTATTGCGACATCAGGGATTCATGCTGGTCGTGGCGGTGTTGACGATGTTTGCCACCGTCTGGCTTTACACGAAAATTCCGAAAGGATTTTTTCCACAGCAGGACACCGGCGTGATTATGGGAACCACGGAAGCGGCGCAGGACATTTCTGCTGAAGCGATGATAAAATTGCAGACCCGAGTTTCGGGAATTGTGATGGATGATCCGGCGGTCGCGACCATCGGCGCGTTCATTGGAGGACAAGGCGGAGGAGGAACAGTAAACAATGGTCGCATGTTTATTACGTTGAAGCCGCTAAAGGAACGGAAGGTGCACGCGGATGAGATCATCAACCGGTTGCGGGGAAAATTGGCCAAGGTGGAGGGTATCAGCCTGTTCATGCAACCGTCGCAGGACATTCGCGTCGGAGGACGTCAGGGAAAAGGCCAATTTCAATATGCCTTGCAATCGGCGGATCTGAAGGAGTTGAATTATTGGGCAACTGCACTGGTGGAGCAATTGAAGAAATCACCCGAGTTAAGAGATGTCAGCAGCGATCAACAGACGCGCGGATTGCAGGCGAACGTGGTGATTGACCGGGACGCGGCAGCACGGCTCAGGGTATCACCAGCGTTAATTGATAACACGCTTTACGATGCCTTCGGCCAGCGGCAGGTATCCACGATGTATCAGCGCTACAATCAGCATCATGTCATTCTGGAAGTCGCCCCTGAATTTCAACAGGACCCGCGGGCATTGGAGAAAATTTATGTAAAATCCACGACCGGCGCCCAAGTGCCGTTAGCGAGCGTGGCGAAGTTTGAGACGGGAAATACGAGTCTCTCCGTGAATCATCAGGGACAATTCCCGGCAATTACCCTCACCTTCAATGTGGCGCCCGGCGTGGCGCTGGGACAAGCAACTGTAGTGGTGCAACAGGCGGCGCGCGATATCCGAATGCCCGGAACGGTGACCGGAAGTTTTCAAGGCACGGCGCAGGTGTTTCAATCATCGCTCTCGTCGTTGCCGATGCTTTTGGCGGCGGCGTTGATAGCGGTGTATGTCGTCCTGGGAATGCTTTATGAAAGCTTGATCCATCCACTCACAATTATTTCCACACTGCCCTCGGCAGGTTTGGGGGCGTTACTCGCGTTGCTGATATTTGGCTTCGACTTGTCGCTGGTCTCATTTATCGGAGTGATTCTACTGATGGGAATTGTGAAGAAGAACGGCATCATGATGGTGGACTTCGCGCTGGATGCAGAGCGGCAGGAAGGGCTGAGCCCGGAAGATGCGATTTACAAGGCGTGCGTGATCCGGTTCCGACCCATCATGATGACTACTCTGGCGGCGATGCTCGGAGTCGTGCCACTGGCCATCGGAATGGGTGAAGGCTCGGAGTTGCGCCGGCCATTGGGCGTGGCAGTGGTGGGCGGGTTAATTCTTTCGCAAGTACTAACACTTTACACAACCCCGGTGGTCTATCTGGCTTTTGAACATCTGCGACGCAGGTTTAAATTACATCGGAAGAAAACTGCGGATGCATTAGCACCGGCTTACCAAGGATGATGTAAATAGGTTCGGGTGGCGTCTTCGCTAATTCTCCTTCTTGCGTGTTATTCTGCCACTCAATCAATGGCTTGACGCACCCCTATAATGAAATTTATATTCGATCAAACCTGACTGGAGCTAACGCACTCGATTCATCACACAAAATGAATAGCTTACCTTTCAAGAAAAAATTCGCCTGCCTGATTAGTCATGGTTTTGTTGGGTTCCTCGTGACGCTTATCTTTCTGGCCGCCGCGCAAGGAATACATGCTGCTCTGCTTTCATACGAAGGATTTAATTATCCATCCGGCAGCAATCTGGTGGGACAAAATGGCGGCACTGGCTTCGGCGCAAATGCATGGCTTTTGAATAGCAGCGGTGCCAGCATTTCCACAAATCGGCCGGACAGCTTGAGCTACACCGACGCCTCGGGCAACTCGCTGGTTACCTCTGGCGGCAGTGTCTTCCTTCAGGGATTAACCACCGGCAACACTGCTTCTCAACCAAACCGGCTGCTTGGTTATTCGCGCGGCACAAACTCCGGAGGCGCGGATGGCGTAACCACCTGGGTCAGTTTTCTGGCGGTACGTCGCGGGCTAACCACAAATAGTACCATCGTTCCAAACAATCCCTATCCGCGCTCAGCAAACCTGTCTTTATATAACAGCGTTTCTTCAAACTCCGAAAAGCTGGCGATGGGCAATACTTCCAATACGCCATCGAATACAGTTGCACTGCTTCCTGTCGGGAACATCGCCAACATCCAAACAACGACTGTGTCATACAGCCAAACCAACTTGATTGTCGTGCGGATCGATCACAATGTGGGAGCGAACGATGATGCTTATCTTTTTGTGAACCCTCCCCTGGGCAGTCAACCTGGCATCGGTTTGGCGAATGCCAGTTCTCTCAGTTCATTTGATTTTTCTTTCAATCGCATCCGCCCCTTTGCCGGTGGCGACCAAAGCGCCAATCAACAGCCTTTTGCTGAACTCATTCTGGATGAAATTCGCATCGGTGAGACCTATGAAGATGTAACTCCTTTCATCCCCAAACTTTCCGTAGCCCACATTGGCAGCAGTCTGGTGCTGACCTGGAGTGGCATTTTCAATTTGCAATCGGCAACCAACGTTACTGGCCCTTATGTTCCGGTTTCAGGAGCGACCAGTCTGTATACAAACAACTTATCGGCGGCGTTACAATTTTTTCGCTTGAGTAACTAATCATGCTTCAAGCCGCAATTCCGTCTTGGGGTAATCAAGTCGCTCGACCAGCCAACTGTAGAAAGTTAACACGTTCCAAATCCCGGGACAAATTGGCTACCTGTTCCACTGAAAGATTCTGGAGCGGCAAACGCACTGGCCCGCAATCAATGCCAATCAATTTCATCATTGCCTTCGCCGCTGGCAATCCGCCATGACGAATCATTACCGCGATGATTTCTATTGCGGACATTTGATGGCGACGGGCGCTTTCCAAATCCCCGCGTTTGAACGCGGCCAGTAATTGCTGGTAAATCGGCGCCATATAATTGTAAGTGCTTCCCACCGCGCCAGTGGCCCCCAACGCCAGCGCGCCGAGCAGTATTTCATCGCGACCAAAAAGAATGTTAAAACGGCCCAGTTCGAAATTCAGGCATTGAGTGTAATCCATCAGATTCTCGTGCGTGAATTTAATCCCGGCAAGATTTGGAATTCGTTGGCTCGCCAGTTTAAGGAAATCGTACATCGCAAAATTCACGCCCGTCATGGCGGGCATATGGTAAAAATAGAATGGCAGGCCGGGCGCCGCCCCAGCCACCTGCGAACAATAAGCCACCAACTGCTCCACGCTGGCTGGCCGGAAAAAATTGGGGCCGATCGTGGCGATTGCATGCGCGCCGATCTGTTCCGCATGGTGCGCCAGCGCACGGCTTTCCTCCATTGAATTATGCCCCACATGCACAATCACCCGCAATTGTTTGGGCGCAACCGCCAACCAATGTCCCGCCACTCGCAATCGTTCTGCTGTGGTAAGCGAAAATCCCTCGCCTGTGGTTCCGCAGATGAATGCCCCTGCTGCGCCGCCAGCCGCCAACGCGCGTGCTTGAGACAGGATCATATCCAAGTTCAAGCTGCCATCCTCCCGCATCGCGGTAAACGGGGCCGCCACGAGTCCGGTCAATTTTGATTCCATAAAATAAGGTCGTGCACCGGGCACATTTTAATCAGTAATGCTATGTCTGGCTGGCGGTAAAACACCGCCAGCCAGCAGCTAAACAGTCTTACGATAGGGTGCCTTGGCTTCTATCTTCAAATCTCAAACGATGGTCAGTATTCGTTACCAGCTTGGCAAAGAGCATTCGCATCCCTGGAAAATCCTAAATTATCCTTTCGGTTCTGCGACCGCAAAGGAACAGCTTATGTAAAGGTTTCACCTTTGATAAACTCAGGCGTCAATCGGATTTCCCGTTGCAATACCGGTTCTCCTGAAGCCAGTTGGATGACGATGCGGGAAGCGACTTTGGCATACTGCCGTGGATTCAACGCATAACGCGCCACGGTCGGCACCATATATTCCAGGAACGGATCATGATCACGGGAAATCAAAAGTGTCTCCCTGGGAAATTTTAAACCGCGCTTCAGCAAATAGCTCAGCACGGTCAATACCGTGGCCGAGCGGGCCACCAAAAATGCGGTAGGCGGACGCCGATTGCGAAACAGGCCATTCATGCGCTCAACAATTCCTTCAGGAGTGCCGTCGTGCCATACTATTTCCGGGGCAGGTAACGCTTTTCCGAATTGCACATGTGCCTCTTCCACACCGCGCACGCTTTCCAAATCCCCGGCGAAGCCGCCCTTATGAATGATGAAGGCAATCCGTTCATGTCCCCGGGCGAGGAATTGGGACACGGCATGACGGCAAACCGCGCGTTGATCCAGATCCAGCGAAGGCAAAGCAATGCCTTTATGACACGACCCCATCACCAGGCAGGGAATGTTTTGCTCGGAAAACCAACGTTGCATTCGCGCAGTGGATAGCCACAGCACCCATCCAACTGCCCGCGTTTGTTGCACCAGCAGTGCCATTGACTTTGTCGGATGCTCACGGTAATAACGTTCGCCACAATGGATTTCCAAACGATAACCAGCCTTGATGAGCTGGTCGCGTAATTCATCCATCCAGAACAAAGTCAGGGGCGGCACCGAATGAAGCGGGAAAGGAGTTAACAATCCCACCACTTTGGAAATCTGCTTGCCGGCTCGCGCGGGACGAAGAATGCGCCTCCGTCTGGTGCCATCCACATGAAGCCAGCCTTCCTTGTGCAGTTTTTGTAGCGCCACACGCAAAGTCGGACGGCTTACTTGCAATTGCTCACACAATACCCGCTCTCCAGGAAGCCATCCGGTCCAAACACCGCTGGCCATTCTTTCGCGGATGGCATCAGCGGCCTGACTGGCAAGTGAAATTCGCTTTGGTATCAAATCGGCCACGGTAGTACCAATATTAACGCCCAAAGGTGCCGAATACAGTAAAAGAATTTCCTCCCGTCAAAGCGTCTGCCTTACGCTGCGGTAATCATTTCTGTCAGCGTCAAGCAGCTTTACGTTGCCCCCGCAGCACAAACAACATCACTCCCGCAACCAGCAAACCTAAAGCGCATAACTGAAACACGATGCTCAGATCTACATGCGCATCTTTAAGCATGCCGCCGATGTAAATCATTACTCCCCCGGCGGCGCAACTGACAAAGTTCAGCAAGCCATACCCCGTGGCGCTGTACCGTTCATCCACGAGTTGCCGCAAAATCGGCATGTGATTGGCATCGAAAAAACCGCGCCCCAGGCCGAACACCACCAGTCCCGCAATCGCCAAAGGCAAGGTGTCCGACAATGCGCTTAAAAACAGGCACGGCCCTGCAATGCAATAACCTATCGCCGGCACGAACGCCCGTCCGCGTGGATTGGTCCGGCTCCAGCGATCCGCCCAAGCTCCACCAATGAGGACGCCTAGAAACGATGCAATTTGAATATAAGCCGTCGCCGACATTCCCGCCGCTCCCAGTCCGAGATGAAAATGTTCTCTCAAATAAGTTGGCAGCCATCCGTTAATCCCCCAGTTCGCCACTCCTACCAACGCATTCAATGCCAGCAGAATCCAAAAACCGCCTACCCCAAACAATACTGGCAGGACCGAGAAAATATTTACTTTGTTGGCCGACGCGGAGTTGCTGTTATTGGCAGTCGCTTCGGCTCGTGGTGCATCTCGCAAACAAAAGATCAGCACAATTGCGTAACCCACACCGAAGCACCCCAGGATTGAAAAACCGGCACGCCAGCC
>JAQGPC010000190.1 GCA_028293285.1 Pedosphaera sp. | reverse complement strand
AGCGCTCCGCCGGAGTCAGTTGCAGGGATCGTTTGGGTTTCAACATGGCCAGTCAAAGCTCCTTCCCAAGAAACTTAACCCGCTATTGCTTGGCCAGCCATTACCGATTTAATAATTCAAAAACCATCAACGGCTTTTGTGTGGCGCTATCCGGAAGCCGTTGAAACGGCTGAATCTATTTTGGCCTCGTTTTTCACCGGGCTGAAGCCACGGTGCTAATGAGAGATTTAGAAGGTTAGCCCATTTTCACCGCTCTCTCTGTCTTTACACCTCTGCGCGCCTCTGCTCTCATCATGGCGTGAAGAAAAAGAGGATTCTGTTCATCGCCATGCTGCTGCTGGTCATCAGCGGCATCCTCTGGTTCGCCATGCGCCGTGGAACTCCGATTGAAGTTATTGGCGAATTGCCAACGAAGGACGTTGCTGAAATTAAGAGTCTCGTGCATCGTAAAATGCGGCAGCAAATCTTTTCCGGCTTTTCTTGGTCAAGTATTAAACGGCTTCCCTCGGCAATCAGGGAATATTCAACTTACGAAATAGTGCGGATTAAAGTTTACCCTGATAAGCATGTCTGGGTGTTTGTCAGGAGAGGTTCAAAGAAGCAAATGCTTTTGAATGGAAGGTATGATTTAGAAAAAGGAACGAACGGTTGGCAAATGGTCCCTGAGCGGTATGATGACATTGGAATCTTCTAAACTTTACCGCCAACGATCCGCTGCTCACTCATTCGCGCGCCTTTACACCTCTGCGCCCCTCTGCTCTTATCGTGGGGTGCAGAAAAAGAGGATCATGCTCATTGTCGTACTGCTGCTGATCTTCGGCGGCATCCTCTGGTTCGCCACGCACCGCGAAGTTCCGATTAAAGTTATTGGCGACTTGCCTGCCAAAGACCTGGCTGAAATCAAGAGTCTTGTGCGCCATGAAATGAAGCGGGAAATCTTTCCTTTCGTTTCTTGGCGGAATGTCAAAGGACTGCCCAGTGCAATTTGGAGGTTCTCAACCGTTCAAAAAACAGACGTGCTAACTTCCGATGGGAAGACCGTTGACATTAGGGTTACGACGCGCCAAGGAACAATGTATTACCGGGCCCAAAAGGGAATCAATAAGTGGCAAATAATTCCATTCAATGGAGAAACATATTTCCCTTAAGTCATTTGCTACTCATTCATGCCCTTTACAACCCCTGCTCTCATCGCGGGGTGAAGAAAAAGAGAATCATACTCATCGCCATACTGCTGCTGGTTGTCGCAGGACTGGCGATTCACTTTCTCCGTCCCAAAGAACCCAGCTATCAAAGCAAGACCCTCACCGAGTGGTTGAAGGAGCATGAAGCAGAGCGGACAGTGTCGAAACAGGCCGTGAGCGAACGGGCAATCGAAGCCATCGGAACCAATGCCACCCCCACATTGTTAACGCTGCTAACCGCAAAAGATTTGCCCGGGGTCGCCCCGCTTCAAGCTTCCGTTGAAGGTCTGGGCTGGACCAACATTCATGCCTTCGACGCCACTTACAAACGCAGATTGGCTACCACAGGATTTCTGATCCTGGGTCCGGCAGCAAAATCCGCCACACCCCAACTCGTCGAACTTGCCCGTACCGGTCGCTCGCCGCTCACCCGATTATACGCCCTCTGGTGTTTGGAAAAGATGAAAGCTGGTAAAGAAATTCTGTTGCCACTCTGGACTCAATCCTTGGGCGATGCCGATCAGGAGACTGCCAAATTTGCCGCCGAACAGTTGTATAAGTTCTCTCCTGAAGAGGCAAAAAAAGCCGGTGCTTACAAATTCCTTCCCTATCTAAATCCGCCAGCCACCAACGCATCGGCATCCAAGTAAATGTCATTCATTGTTTATGCCCGAAAACCCTTGCTTATGGTTGTAAACGAACTACCCTCCGCCCAGTTGGTTTAACGCTTTATATAATGAACAAAGGAGCAATTTTATCCTTGGGACTTAACCGGGCAAGACGGGGCTTGGGCCATGTCATACTTGGTCTGCTGATTATACTTTCTTCCACCGGTATTTTGGCGGCAGCTCAACCCCCAAACGACAATTTTGCCAATGCGACGGTCATCAGTGGCACGCCAATCTCAGTGTTTCCGTTTAATTATGGGGCATCCGAGGAAGCAGGTGAACCGGATCACTCGGTCTTGACGGGCGATAAGTCAATCTGGTTTTCCTGGACGCCGACAAGTTCCGGGCCGGTTGCTATTTCCACCATCGGGAGTGCGTTGCCGGGCAACGACACACTGATCAGTGTTTATTCCGGAACTTCCGTGGATGCGCTTACTTTGCTCGCCGAGAACAAGGTGAATCCTCCAGCCTCGCAATTCGATTTTCCCCGGACCGATAATTATCTTTTGCTGAATGCAGTCGTCGGAAACACGTATCAAATTTCATTGGATGGAGTTGCCGAGTTTGGCGGAGGGACAGGCGGTTTTTGGCTGCAGATACTGCCGCCGCCGACAAACGGCAGTTTTGAATCGCGTATCCAGCTTACCGGTGAGGAGACCAGCGGAAGTTACAATTTTTTCGTTTCTCCCGGGTTGGACAGCGGCTCGGTGTGGTGGACATGGACGGCACCACAAACCGGAGTGACCTCTTTTAGCATGGCGGACACAAGCTTTGATCCCAGCCTATTGCTGATAAAAGTTTATACCGGAACTGCCCTGGCGAATCTCACTGAAGTCCCGCTCGCTCGATTGCCCTCGGACCCATATGGTCAGTATCAATTTGCGTTTTTGGCCCACGAGGGCATGACCTATCAGTTTGCCATTAGCTCCGCGCCAACGCGGGGGTTTATCCGCATACGGCCAAGTTTGCTGCCGGTGCGTCCGCTCAATGATGATTTTGAGAATCGCAGCCTCATCATCGGCAATTCGACCACGGTATCGGGTTCATATTCCAATGCGACGGAACAACCTTTTGAACCATTCCATGCGGGATATTCCGGATATCGTTCCATCTGGTATTCCTGGCTCGCACCAACGAATGGAACGGTCTCGATTCAGATCACTACCCCGCTGGATGACAACCTGCTGATAGGTGTTTATACCGGCAACACGTTAACAAATCTGAATGTAACCCCGTTGAATTACTGGGCTAATTTTTTCTCCGCCTACGCCACCAATCGCGCCGTCAATTTTAATGTTCAAACAGGAACTCCCTATCAAATTGCAATTGATAAGAGATATTTTTATCAGGGTGGTTATACCTACGGTACTTGGGATGGGCCGGTCAATTTCGACTTCAGCTTTTCCTCGCTCAGCCTGATCGCGCCCGTAGACCAAGGCCGGTTCAGGGAGCCGGAAAGTATCCCGCTGCAAGTGAGCTATTCCCAATTCGACGGCGACTTAAGCCGCATCGATTACTACGCCGGTACGAATCTCATTGCCACTGCCACAAATGCTCCTTTCAGCGCGGTGTGGAATTCGCCTCCGTATGGTGATTTTCAACTGACGGCCATTGCCACGAACGACGATGGCTTTCTCAAAATCTCTCCGCCCATATCAGTGGCGGTTATTCGGGGAAATGATGATTTTAATGATCGAATCATTTTGTTCGGCGACACTGTCAATAAAACGGGTTCCACTTTGGGCACGAGCCGCCAGCCCGGTGAGCCGACTCAGGGCATTTCCGGCGCGGGTCATTCCGTTTGGTATTCCTGGACCGCGCCTTACACTGGCAATCTACTGGTTTCAACGGCAGGCAGTGATGAAGCAACGGCAGTGGGCGTCTATTCCGGTTCGACCTTGAGCAATCTCACTCTGCTGGCGACGGCGTCTGACAATCGTTATTATGACGCGGCGCTGCATGTCGCTAAGGGATTAGTTTATCAAATAGCGGTGGACGCGTTTGGGAATAACGGAGGGCAGTTTCAACTTCATCTTACGCTCACATCGTCACCGAGCAACGATGACTTCGCGGATCGCAGTCTGCTCCAGGGCACAAAAGTGAGCGCGACGAATTCCAATGAAAACGCCAGCTATGAGGCCTACGAACCGATCCATACCGGCGGCTATGGCGGCCATTCACTTTGGTGGTCATGGACAGCGCCAGTTTCAGGTTATGTGCGAGTCAGCACCGCACGGACAAGTTTTTATACCAGCATGGCAGTTTACACCGGTTCAGCAGTTTCCAATTTGATACCTGTGCCTGACTCAGACCGTTTCTCATCGGGACTCGAAGGGTTCGTGGCGCAAAAAGGGGTGACTTATCAAATTGCCGCCGACAGTTGGGACGTCGGGGCGCTCGTGCTGGATTTAGAAGTCTCGAAAGTCACCATCACGAATCCAGTGGCTGGTGCTTCCTTGACGGGACCCGCCAATGTAAAGATCCAGACCACCGTTCAGGATCTTGATTCCATTGTGAAGCGAGTGGACTTTTACGCGGGCAGCAAGCTCATTGGTTCTTCCACCGTCAAACCTTTTGGCATCACCTGGAGTAATGTGGTTGGAAGCTTTATCGTCACCGCCAAGGCTACGGATGCCAAGGGTAAGTCAACCATTTCGCGACCGTTGCCAATCATCGTCAATGCGCCCAACAATGCTTTTGCGCATGCAACGCTGATCAAGGGAACCAGTGTCTCGGTGCGGGGCTATATTGGCAATTGCGACTCTGAACCAGGCGAGCCATCGGTGCCCGGATTTTCCGTGGGGCAGACTGCGTGGTGGAATTGGACGGCTCCGGCCAATGGGCAGGTTACCCTCTCACTTTCCGGCACTGATCTCAATCCGCTGGCCGCAGTCTATACCGGTCCGCAAATCACCAACTTGGTCATGGTGGCAAACAATAGTTATCAGCATTGCTACGGAACGTGCGCTTGTGAAAACCGTGTTCGCAGCAGCCTTACGTTTAAAGTCACGGCCGGGAAGACTTACCGCATAGCTTTGGATAAACCTTTTCTGTCCACGTGGGATTATTTCTACCGGGATGATCCTTACCATGTCACTACCTACACTCAAACCGGCGGAAATTTAAATTTCCAGTTGAAGTTTGCTGCTGCTCCCGCGAACGATAATTTTCAAAATCGCAAAAGCCTTACCGGCAATCATATTTCCGTTACTGCTTCCAACGTGGGAGCCACCCGGCAAACCGGCGAACCCAATCAAGCTGGAAATGGTGGCGATAGTTCTATTTGGTACACTTGGACCGCCACGATTTCCGGCCGTGTCACTATTTCCCCACGTTCCTTCCATGTTCCTCCTCCCATCCTTTCGGGCCCAGGGATTGTCATCGGGGGGGGAGTCAATGACTGTTTCAATAACCAATACGACAATCCTCTGTTGCCGGGTTTTGATCCTGTCTTCGGGGTTTATACCGGCACTTCGCTGGCCAGCTTGAAAACCGTGACCAATGGCACGGAGGTGACCTTTGATGCGGTTGCCGGGCGGACTTACCAGATTGCGGTCGATGGCAATCAGGGCGCTACGGCCAGTTTTATATTCCTCCTTAACCTGGTTCCGCCGCCGGTGAATGATAATCGCGCCCGTGCCACCCCCATTTTCGGAAGCCCTTTGACTGTATACGGGTATAATGTGAGTGCAACACGTGAGCCCGGCGACCCGGTCATTGCCGGTGATGCCAGCGGCCATTCGGTTTGGTGGCAATGGATGGCCACCAAAGCGGGGTATGTGACGATCAACCTGAGCGACAGCGAATATCAATTTCCCCTGGGGGTTTATACCGCCTCACCGCTGGGACTGAAGCTCGTGGCGCAGGATATCGGCGGATATTTTCCGCATGGCGACACGCAGGTCACATTCAAGACGCCAGGCGGCGCCCATTATTTTATCGCGGTCGGTTCCTACGGCGGTTACACCGGAAACATAAGAATGAACATTACTCAGAGTCCGATAATTCCACCCGGCGGCGTGACCGGGGTATATCCAACACAAGGTGGTGGATCGCCAGTCGGTGCACAGTGAGTTGGTTTCAAGACTGTATTGAGTAATTCGCGTGATCGTTTTAATTCAAGTTCGAAGGAGGATCAGTTTCGACGCATTGATTTTCGCAAAGTAACTTTAATATGCATGCGCATGATGCAGATGAACTGCCATTTATTGCCGCTTAAAGGCAATGCGAAAGAAATATAATGTGCAGGGTGGTTTCGTATCCGTCTGGAAAGTGGAGTTGTACGTTCTAATCCTCGGGCTTTGTTTTTTATCTATCTTCATTTCAGGAAATTGGCCTATCCGCATATCGGTAATTATATCGATTTTTGGATTTTGGGGCTGGGCCTATTGGCTAACCCGGATCAATCGCTTGCGTGTCGGTGACAAAGTGAGCGTTCATTTGGCGCATATAAAGGGGAAACTGGCGTTCAGGAGTTGCTTAAACATGGAGGTGCGCAGGTTTTGTCTGTAATAGATGGGCATGAGAAGGCAGTGGATTTTCGAAATGGCTGGGAACTCAGAAAATTAAAAAAGGAAAAGCCTTAAATATTTTATGCGCATCCTCATTCTTCTTTGCCCTCTTATCCTGCTCCTTGTTGGTTGTGACACGCTTTTGAGCACCCCGCCGGGCAAAGGACGAAAGGCTGAAGCGGGATACAGGGCCGCTGCTCCAGTCATTCGCGCCTTAGACAAGTTTCACGAGGATCACGGACAATATCCTGCGGTTTTGGATGAGCTACTGCCAATGTATCTACCGAATGCTGGAGCGTTACTTGTCCATGGAAAGGTCAAGCCGATGTATTCGCCGCGTGCTGATTCGTCCGAGCGCCAACAAGAATATTCACGCATTGATCGGTTTATCTACCGACGGGACGGGAATGCATACAGCCTTTCGTTTTCTTACACTGGACCCGGTATGAATCATTGCATATACGATTCCGAGACGAGGACATGGCACTCACGGGGTTACTACTGATGTGCAGGCTGCCTCAGCGCGGTGCCTTCGGCATCACAAAGCAATATGCATCGTAGCGAATCTCGCTCCAAGCAAGTTCGGGCAGGAGTTGACCGGGATAAAGCGGGATAGTGACAGGAGTAAATTTCACGCGGATGCGAATGGCGGAACGGCCTTGGGTTAAATCGCGGGGGATGAGAAATTCGTCGTCGCGGAAACGGCGGTTGGAGGTTTGGGCGTTGTGTTGCGTGACGCCGAGTTCTTCCTTGGGATTGGAGTAAATGCAGGTGTTGCCGCCCGCGAGATACCAGGTGCCTGCGAGTTGCCAATCTTCGCTGACTAGTTGCGTGGTGCGGGGTGCGTGTAAAATGGAAGCTGCGTTGGCGATATAGACTTCGGCGCGTTGGTTGGGGAACGCATAATCCAGCTTGCGACGGAGCATAACGCCGTAGTTCTTCGGGTCTAGTTTCAAGGTGAACTCGGAACTGCCGGTGGTCTTGCGGCCATGATCGGTTTCGGCGGGATAAATCTCTTTGCCCTTAATTTTGTCCACGCCCAACTCGTAGCGCGACGTGATTTCGTAAGGCTGGGAAGCGTCCGGCGAAACATAACGATGCAGTTGTTCGCTCGCGTCGTTGCCGAGTTGTAGGGTATCGGTCTTGATGAGTGAAGGACTATTCAGTCCATACCAGTAGGTGACGGTTTCGTAGTGTTCGGTGGAGAGATTTTCGCCGCCGTGTTCGAGGCGGATAAGGGCGTTTTTGCCAAAGGGCATGAGGTCGGCGAGGAGGAAGCGATAGGCAGAATGGATTTTATCTTCGTCGCATTTGGCTTCCTCGATTTTGCGCGCGCCGACGGGATGACCGGCGAAGGGCAGGGTCATGTTGCGACCGCCCCAGTAATCGCCGCCGCCGCCCCATTCCTCGGTGCCAGTGCCTTGCGCCTGCGGCGTGAGACTGTCATCGAAGAAAAAGCGGGGATCGCCTTCGAGCGTGCCGAGATCATTGCGATGCGTGAAAATAAAGGAAGTGCCAACGAGGCTGCCGGACCAATCGCCGCCGCCTTCGGTTTTGCGGGTGTCGAGCAGGACGAGATCTTTGCCGGGTTCGGGTTGAGGATGGTCATGATACGTAGCGTGAAAGTAACCGACGTGGTTGGCTGGCCCTTTATATGGTGCAAAACGGGCGGACCACTGAATGTCGCTGACGGAACTTTTTCCATCTCCGATAATTTGGATCAAAGCTGATTTGAAGAACGGCATTGGAAAATAACAGGCGAGATGCACGCGCTCCTTGTCGAAGCGAACGACCATAGGAAAGGATTTGACGAGATACTCGCGGTCGTCGCGATTGTACAGCGTGCCGGTGCCGAAGAAGAGGGCGATGGGCGCTTCGACGGACGTGTTGGGAAGATCATCCCAAGTGATACGAATTTTGCAGCGGCCAAATTCCGCGGCTTTGTCCTTGGGCACAGAGAATTCCAGAGCGCGGAGCATTTGCGGTTTGTCGATCCTGCGTTCGACACCAACGGTTGAGTTGCCCGATAAACTCCAAATTCCGGCTTCGCGTACGATGCCTACTTTTTTGCCTTCCGGTGTGTTGGGTTGTGGAACGAGGTCGCTGCCGGATTTGCTGATTAAGCTCAGCACGTCCTTGTCCGGCGGATTCTCATTCCATGAACGAATGGGCTGCGACAGTTTCGCTCCGCGCACATATTGTTTATAAATGTAGTATCCGGTTCCGTAATGCGTCCGTGAGTAGGCCATTTGAAACGACTTCTCAAAGGGCATGGGCACCCACATTAAATCCGCACCTTTAGTGAGCGACCATGTCCAGGTGAGCGGATTGGGAAAGGCGCTTTCCGGCAGGAACACGGAATTTTCGGCAGGCTTGTTTGGATTGGCGGTGCTGGTTTCCTGCACGATGTGGTTTTTGCCATCCACGACGTAATGCCACGGGCTCCCGTGCCAATGATTGTAGCGCGCAAAATAGAGCACGCCGGAACCGGCAACATCGAGTGTGACATTGTAGTCGTCAGCGAGTTGATAAAGAAAATGGCTGGCGTCGGCTCCCTCATTGCCGCCACGCCGATCATAGGTGCTGCGCATGTAAGCGCGTTCGCCGATGCGCTGATTTGGCCATTGTTCCCAGAGACGATAGGCATCAAGTCCGATGGGAAGCGTGGGCGGTTCTTCGGCGCGAAGCGTTGCGGCGAGCAACAAACTGAAAAGAAAGAAAATCCGTGGATGCATGGCTGGAAACTATTGATGAACTCCGTAACGTTTGTCGAGTGCGAATCCGTTTGCCAAGAGAAAATGGATTGGCAAAAATGTTCGCATGTCATTTCAGCACCTCAGAATCTTGTGTCTCAGCCTGTTGATTGCATTGGTTGGGTGCAGCTCGGTTCAGACCAAAGTTGAATCACCGGGTCAGACTGCGTCGGCAGGTTGGGCTGAAGTGGAGATCACTCCGCCATTGGGCATTGCCTTGGGTGGACGGGGTGGGCCAATTACCAAGGCGAGTAAACTGCTCGATCCACTTTACGCGCAGGTGCTTTATTTGAAGGACGCCAAGGGGACTGGTTTCGTTTTAGTTTCAACGGACACGGTCGGCATTTCCCATGAGTTAAGTGACCGCATTCGGAGGGACATTGTGCGGGAATTGGGGGTGGAATTTAATCTTGTGGTGGTGAATTGCTCCCATACCCACAGCGGTCCTTATATGATTCGCGACCTCATGGCAGCGGTGGGGTCGGCCCCGCAAATTGAGAGTGATTATTTGGCATCGCTGGAAGATAAAATTATTTCCGCCACACGTTCGGCGAAGAAGTCACTCACGCCGGTGAGCCTGGAAGTCTTTGAAGGAACATCGAAGGTGGGTATCAATCGTCGCGGAAAGAACAAGCAAGGCAAGCGTGGCATCATCCCCGATCCGAATGGGCCGATGAACGACACGCTTTGGGTGATGAAAGTCTCTCCCAAGAATGGCTGCTCACCCGCTGTGGTATTTTCGTATGCATGCCATCCCGTGATTGTTTATGGCTACGCATTGGCTGGCATCTCTGCGGACTTTCCCGGTGTGACTCGAAACACCTTGCGCGAAAAGTTGGGCAAAGATGTTCATGTGCAATTTGTTCAAGGCTTGGCGGGTGATGTGAGACCGCGTGCAGTGGCTGATATTCCGAACAATCGTTTCCGCGGGTCCAAGCCCGAAGATTTGCAACAGGCAGGGCATGAATTGGCGAATGATGTTTTTGCTGCTCTGCATGGCAAGGGAACCATGCTCAATCTGAATATCGCTGGCACCATGGATCGGCCGTTTTTACCACGTGACAAGCCGCCCGCGCGCGAGCTGTATGAAAAGATGGTCAAGGACGATAAAAATAAATATCGCCAGTCGGTCGCCGGGTATTGGCTGCCGAGATATGACAGTGGCGAAGGTTTTGCGCGCGGGGATGCGTGGCCTGTGGGGTTGGTACGGTTGGCCGAGAATCAATGGGTGGTTTATTCCGGCGGCGAACCTTGCGCTGAATGGAAACCAAAAATTTTAACGTGGCTGGCTCCGCGTCACATTGTCATTTGGGGTTACAGCCAGGAATCCATCAGCTATTTGCCCACGGAAGAGATGTTGCCCGAAGGCGGCTACGAAGTGCTGGAATCGAATGAAGCCCGCGCTGCAACACCCGCCCCATTTGCGCCGGGAATCAACGAAGCATTCCGTAGGAGCCTCGTGCGTCAAGCGGCATTCATCGATGCCAAGGTGAAGTAGCCAGACAATGTTTGACGGGGTTGCAGCACGGGGCGATGGTGAAATAGGAGATTAATTATGAATGCTTTGGCGCAAAAAGAATGTGTTCCGTGCAAGGGTGGTGTGCCGCCGCTTAAGGGTTTTGAATTGAGCAAGCTGGCTGAACAATTAAGCGAGGGTTGGCAGGTGGTGGATGAGCATCATTTGGAAAGGGATTACAAATTTAAAAACTTCAAAGAGGCACTGGCGTTCACCAACAAGGTTGGCGAACTGGCCGAAAGCGTGAATCATCATCCGGACATTTACCTGGCGTGGGGCAAAGTTAAGCTGACGCTCTGGACCCACAAGATCGATGGCCTGACGGAAAGCGATTTTATTTTTGCTGCGAAGGTGGATGAGATTAAATAGTTAACTTTACTTCGGCTCTGATCCGAAAGGGTTTCGCGCGAAGGCAAATTCGGAAACCACCCGGCCTTTGATCAAATGTTCCTGGATGATTTGTTCCAAAACCTCCGGCGTACAGGAGTGATACCAGATACCTTCGGGATAAACCACGGCGATGGGACCTTGAATGCAAACGCGCAGGCAATTGGCTTTGGTGCGGTAAACCAATGGTTCGGGACCGACGAGTTTTAATTCCTTGAGCCGCTTTTTCAGAAATTCCCAGGCTTCGAGGCTCTTTTCCTTGGTGCAACACTTCGGTTCGGTCTGGTCGGCGCAAAGAAAGATATGCCGTCGATACGATTCAAGGCCCAAGGTTTGGGTCACGGTTTTCAAATCATCTGCCATAATGGTTAAGGTCGGTATTATCTCGGCGTGTGAATCATGATTCCACCAAAGGCTATGTTCGAGAAAATAATCTCAGGAGGTCAGACGGGCGCAGACCGCGCGGCGTTGGATTTTGCGCTCAAGCATGACATCTCACATGGCGGATGGTGTCCGCGAGGCCGGCTTGCGGAAGATGGAATCATACCGCCGCACTACCAGTTACAGGAGACGCCTGAGGCGGATTCCATTCAACGAACAGAATGGAACGTGCGTGATTCCGATGGAATTGTCATTTTTAGCATCAAGGAAGTTCTATCCGGCGGCTCGAAACGAACTGCGGAATTTGCTGCGTTTTATGGAAAGCCTTACTTGCATTTTTCGAGGGAATCGCATGGGAGCGAAGCTGTATCGAAGCTGAAGGAATTCTTAGACGCATACCCAATCCGAATTCTTAATGTTGCCGGTCCACGCGCATCGGAAGAACCCGAGGTGGGCGATTTTGTGCAACAGGTTTTGGAAGAGTTGTTTTATTCAACAGCAACGGGTTAAATCAGGCCGTGAACTTTACCGGTATCAGAATCTTGTCAGTCGTTCTGCTCTCACTCATTTCAGGATGGGCGGGACAAGACCTCGTTAATCAGATTCAACGTCCTCCCACTGCACGTCCGAAAGACATGCCGCAACTTTCACCGCTGTTGCAGAGTGCCGATGGCGAGCGCATCACTTCAAAGAGCGGTTGGCAAAGGAAACGCGCCAAGTTGCGCGAACAGTGGATGAACTTGCTCGGGCCTTTGCCGAAGCAGAAGTGTCCGCTCAAAATGAAAATTCTCGCAACTGAAGACATGCGTGGCTTCACCCGGCAATATATAAAATATCAGGTAGAGCCGGACGTTTATGTGCAGGGCTATTTGCTTACGCCTAAAGATGGAAAAGGAAAGTTGCCTGCAATTGTGGTGTTTCATCCGACCACGAAGCAGAAGGCCAAAATTGTGGCCGGTGTTGATCTCTCCGTGCCGGAGAAGACACAGGGCGTTCAGTTGGTTGGGCGCGGATATGTCGTCCTTTGTCCAGAAAACTTTATTTTTAATGGAGGCACGAATTATGATGGGAATGTTGCCGTTTTGAAGAAACAGCACCCTGATTGGACGGGCATGGGCAAGATGGTTTGGGACGGTATTCGTGCCGTGGACTTGTTGGAGAGCCTGCCGAATGTGGACAAGAAGCGCATTGGAGTCATTGGCCATTCGTTAGGAGCAAAGGAAGCACTTTATTCCGCGGCGTTTGATGAGCGTGTCAAAGCGGCTGTTTCGAGCGAAGGCGGTATTGGACTGAAGTTTAGCAATTGGGAAGCCCCTTGGTATCTAGGCAAAGCAATCCAGCAACCCGATTTTAAACTGGAGAATCATCAAGTTCTTTCCCTGGTTGCGCCGAGAGCGTTCCTTCTGTTGGCGGGCGATTTCGCGGACAACGATAAAAGCTGGGCGTTTATCGAGACGGTGCAACCGGTTTACAAACTACTCGGCGCTCCCGAAAATGTGGGTTGGTTCGATCATCATCTAGGCCACCGCTATCCCCCCGAGGCACGGGCAATTGCGGAAGAGTTCTTCGATGCCCATCTCAAATGATTAAATTACTTTGAGTTCGGCAGGTAAAGGTCAGCGACTTTGTGCGCCAGTTCGGTGAGTTTTGCGTCGCTGCGATTGCTCAAAACAATGACCGTCACCTTTTGGTCGGGGAAGCGTGTGATGTGCGTTCGGAACCCGATGGAATCACCGCTGTGCCAGATGTTGCGCCGACCATGATAATCGGTCAGATACCAACCGAAGCCGTATTTAATATGGTCCCCGTGTTCGGTGGATTTGCCGGGAGTGTAGGCTTCGTCCAGGGTTTTTTTGGAAACCAGTTGGGTCGTGTAGAGAGATTGGTCCCATTTGTAGAGGTCGTTCACTGAAGAATAAATTCCGCCATCGCCAAGGACGGAACTGGTCAGACTTTGGTCGGTCCGTTGAAAGGAATCCTGCTGCTTCGTGTAACCATAAGCGCGATTGGCAACACACGAGACGCCCTGTTCGTAAGCCAGTGTGTTGTCCATGTGCAGAGGTTTGAAGATATTGTCGTGCAGAAATGCGGCGAAGGTTTGTCCAGAAACACGTTCCACGATTAATGCCAGAAAAGCAAAGCCGGTGTTGCTGTAACGAAACTGGCTGCCGGGCGGGAAATAAGTTTTCTCCTGTTGCTGCAACAAGCGGAGCACATTGATGTCCAGCACCGGGATGGTTGTGCCTTGGGGAATGATGTCCTCGTAATCCACCAGTCCCGAGGTGTGATTCAATAAGTGGCGAATTGTGATTTCTTTTCCGTATGCGGGAAATTCCGGAAAGTATTTCGTGATGGGATCATCGAAGGAAAGTTTCTGGCGATCCGCGAGAATCATGATAGACATCGCTGTGAACTGCTTGCTGACGGAGGCGAGGCGATAATTGGAATCGGGTGTGGCAGAAACTTTATCTTCCACATTCGCGAGGCCATAAGATTTCACGAAGAGCTTTTTGCCATCCTTGATCACCATAAGGCTGGCGCCGGCTGAGTTGGGTTGGGCGTAGTCGTGGAACAGGGCGTCAATTTGTCCTGCGTTCTTGTCCGAGTCGGCGGCGATGGATGTTGAAACCATAATTAATGCGAGGCCAAACAGTAGTGAAATTGTTTTCATTGTCGAGTTTGAGAAATGGTTAGGAGATTGGCACTGCCCGACGTTGCACTCCGATGAGTAGCTTGCCGATTTCAATTATTGGAGGGCCAGATTTCTTGGAATTGAGCCAGTCGGTAAGGTCGCACTTTCCAACTGCCACTGCATACGGTTCGCGCCGGTAGATTGAAATGGTTACTAGTTGGTTGGATGCGCCGACAGAAGCATCCGCGATATCGTCGGGAAAGAAAAAACCAAGAATTACCTTTAAGCGATCAAACTCCAATTTGGCCAGATCCACTTGATTGCTTTGCTTGAGTTCGCCGCCGGAGCGAATGATGATTTGCGCTGAGCCAGTTTGGTTCGAATCAAATAAGGAAAGGCGCACGTCAGAAGTATTACCGTCCGGCAAAGATTCTCCCTTCAACTCAATCAGCCAATCGGGCGCGTCTTCCTGGGTGAATTCAGCAGGCTGTTCGGGAAGTTGCGCCTTTTTTGAAAACAGCCTTTTGAGAAAGTTCATGGCAATCGAGTCCGCCTGCGTTTGCAGCAGCTTGGCAAACCTTGTCTATTTCAGCAATGCCAATCCCACGACACCGGCCACGGCAATAGCACCGCCAACAAGTGAATGCACGCTGGGGCGTTCGCCTTCGAGATAAAGCGTAAAAGGAATGGCGACGAGCGGAGTCATGGCCACGATGGGCAGGACAACGCCTGTGGGGGTAGTTTGGAAAGCCCATTGATAGCAACTCACGCCGATGGTTTGACCGGCGAGACTGTTCGCTAAAATCCAGGGCCAAACCCGTTTCCATTTTTCTTTTGGGGGGAGCGTGACGGCGTCATCGGAGAGGGTCACATGCTTCTTAATGGATTGCCATTTGACGATGAGCAGGAAGATACCGCCGATTAAAAGTCCGCCGATGATTCTTTGAAAAGCGGCGGAAGCACCATCAATCATTTGAGAATTTTCCCGTGCGACCGCATAAGCCTTGCGACTCAACACGGCTCCCCATGCACCACCCAACGCAGCGGCGGCACTGAACAGGCTGCCGCGGAAAAGTTCCTTCCGGGTCAGATTGAGGCGCTTGTCTGGAGCCAGGGAAATGCCGATGCCAATTAACGTGACCGCGCCGCAGAGTATTTGCAGATGCGTCAACGTGGTTCCGAGCCAGAGCCATTCGATGGCGGC
>JAQGPC010000174.1 GCA_028293285.1 Pedosphaera sp. | reverse complement strand
GCAGTGGGAGCAACTCCAACAGCGGGTGCGCACGTTCCTGGCCCGCTTCATCACCGGCTCCAAGTCCCTCCTTCACTACGTCGGACTACTGCCCCAATCATTACCGATTTAATAAATCAAAAACCATAACGCCGCGCTCCTTTACTGAGGTGCGTAGAAAATTGGCCAGCCGTTTCTTATGAACGCAGCTACGAGTGATTGGTTATCGCAGGAAAAGTTCGGCGGCGGAGTCGGCGAAGCGGAGGCCGGAGGGGGTGAGTTGAAAACGGTCCTGATCCAAACGGCCCCAGCCTTGTTGAATTAATTTATTCATTTCGCCGGACCATTCGTGGCGGAGATCGCGACCGGTCACCTGTTTGAATTGTTCAAAGGGCCAACCGGCATTCATGCGCAGGCCGAAAGCGGCGGTTTCCCCGGCGCGCTTGAGCGGTGGCAATTCTTCCCGGGATTCGATGGCGCGTTTCCCCTGCTCCAATTGCTCGCAGTAGAGTTGGGTGTTTGACCAGTTCTTGGTTCGCACACCGCGCACGTAACCGGCGGCGCTGGGGCCAAGGCCATAATATGAACCGCCACGCCAGTAGGTGATGTTGTGCTGACAAGCGAGGTCAGGAACATCGCTGGGGGTCGAGGCGCGATGGCGGGCGAAGTTGGCGATCTCGTATTGTTGGAAGCCACCGGCAGCGGAGCGACTCACGAGTTCGTCATACATGTCACAGGCGAGGTCTTCATCGACGTCAAACTCACCGGCCTTGAGCTGGGCGTAAAGCGGTGTGTCGTCTTCATAGATGACTTCGTAGCTGGAAAGATGTTCGCTGCCCAAAGCAATCGCTTCGGTCAAGGTATCGCGCCAGATTTGCATGGTCTGGCCGGGAATGGCGAACATGAGATCGATATTAACATTATCGAAACCGGCGGCACGCAGAGTGTCGAACGATTTAAAAACCATTTCGCGGCTGTGGATGCGGCCGAGGCGGTCCAGCAAATCTTCATTGAGGGACTGCACGCCCATGGAAATGCGGTTGACGCCGTAGCTGCGCATCAATTTGGCCTTATCCAACGAGACTGTCGCCGGATTGCATTCGACGGTCCATTCGGCAGCGCCGGTGAGGCCCAGTCGCTCCATGGTTTTAAGGATTTCTTCCCATTGCTTGAGATTGAGAAGTGAAGGTGTGCCGCCACCGAAAAAGATTGTGCGGGGTTTCAAGTCAGCGGCGACCAATTCGAATTCGCGAATAAGCGCTTTAACGTAACGACTTATGATTTCACCGTTGGAAGCTTCGGAGAAGAAGGCGCAATAGGAACACTTGTGCGCGCAAAAAGGTACGTGCACGTACAAACTTGTTATAGGCTCAACAGACGAAACGAGCATGAGACAGCTTAACCGAAATCGGCAGTGCCTGCTAACAAAAAAGCCTCCGGCCTTGCGGCAGGAGGCTTTTTAATTGTTTAGATGGGGGGTTATTCTGCTACTCGCTGGACGTTTTGGGCCTTGGGTCCTTTATCACTGCTGACCACTTCGAAGTTGACTTCTTCGCCCTCGTTGAGGGTCTTGAAGCCGCTTCCCATGATCGAGGTGTGATGCACGAACACATCCTGACCCGAATCCTGGGCAATGAAACCGAACCCTTTTTTGTTATCGAACCATTTAACTTTACCACTAGCCATATGTTTTCTCCTGAGATGCTTGAGTTCGCAGACGATAGTAAACAAAAAGGACACAAGGCTGAACAAACAGCTTGTGTCCTAAATTTCACTTCTTGTCGTCCACATACGACTCAAATTTGTAAGGGGATACTAGAACTTATTCTGCTCAGGTCAAGTATTAGTTTAGAAAATTTGGCAAATCTCGTGAGTTATTTATAGAAGACAGTGGGTATTATACTACGTATGCGGAACAACCAATCTTTCAAAAATCGTAAATTATTTGTGTAACGTGTAACCAAGCTAGAACACTTACAAGTTGGACTAGAATTAATGGGTGGAACTCTAGTCTAGTATATAGCTTGCTGCATTACTTCCAAATGGAACTTAGCTTGGAAGCCATCTCCTAAATACCCATGGCGGCGTTGCAGAATGAAATGCAGAACACGAAAACGAGAAGGAAGCAAAGAAACAGTTCAGAACGGCCGATCTTTGGGCTGGCGGCTTCGTTGTTCGTTGGTTACAGCCCCTTTCAGGGACTCCTTCCGGAGTGGCACCAGCCCTCCTCACGCCTCGCCGTCAGCCCAAATCTCTGGCCGCGCCATCCACGGTTATTTATGAGAGGGCTTCTAGATGTAGATGTTCCCAAAGCGCGGCGGGAGATAAGCGAAGGTTCACATAGAACGGCCCGAATTCGCCATAGCGCGCGGAGACTTCGTCAAAGCGCATTTCATAAACAATGTCCTTGAGCGAATCTATTTGGTGGGCCATCAAGGTCACGCCCCATTCCCAATCGTCAATGCCCGTGGAACCGGTGATGAGTTGGGAGACGCGGCCCGCGAACTTACGGCCCACACGCGCATGGCCACCCATCAGTTTTTTGCGCGCGGCGAAATCGAGACTATACCAATTGTCATTGCCACTGCGGCGCTTGTTCATCGGATAAAAGCCCATGACTTCCCAATCGGGCATTTCCGGGTAGAGCCGGTACTGCTCATACTCAGCCCGCTTCTTCGCCATCTCAGCCATGCGAGTCTGAAAGGCTTCGCTATCGGGTGAAAGTTTTTCCTGTTGGATGAGCGTCTGACGGCTGTCCTCCTCGGTGGACATGTATTCACTGAGTTCGGTAATGCTCAAATAGCTGAAGACTTGTTGCAGCGCGCCGGGCGGGAAGCAGGCTTCCACGTCGCGATGGAGTTGCGCCACCTGCCCCAACTCGGCGGCATAGAGCATGACGGCGAGGTCGGCCTTTCCACCCACGGTGGCATAGGTGACGACGCGAGGATGGCTGGGATTAGTATTCGCCGCGCAGAGCGCTTCCAGTTTGGTGCGGGCCTGGGCAGATTCACCGGCTCCCAGTTGCGTCCAGCGTACGCGGTCAATGCGATAGAACAAATGCATGACGTGGATGCCGTGATTTAGTTTAACAAGAGGAAGAGTCATGGTTGGGAATTAAAAATTTTAAATGAAAAAATTAAAAAATACTGAGTTGGGCTTTATTGGTTTAATTATGCGTTGCGGATTAATCCAACTGGAGGGCTTGGTCTAAAAATTGTTGCAGGTGCGGCAGAAGTGCGGCTTCGTTGACGACCATGGCTCCGGCTTCGCGCGCTGAATTTTGCAAGGCGGCGTCCCTTTCATCGGCGAAGGCAACCACGGGCAGATGCGTTGTGGCCGGGTTCTGCTTCAATTGGGCAATGGCCTCCGGGATTTTGGCGCGGGTGGAAACCAAATCAGCAAACACAATCATTGGCTTTTCCTTTTCAGCGGAAGCCATGAGCGCATCCGCGCCGGGGACGGTCAATACGCGGTAACCGATGTCCTGCAGGCGGTTTACCAACTGCGTGCCAGGCAGCAATTTTTCGTATATAACCAGCGCGAGCGGTTGCGTCATGGTGACAGCTTGGAATAGACGCGTGGAAATTGCAAAAAGATTCAATTCGGCTATCCTAAATAGCGAGAAGGGCTTGCGGTATTGCCGTCGAGAAGCTATATGGAATGGAATATAACCTTTCGAACGGCATCATGTCGGTATAATATTATATATGAAATGTGCTTACATATTTCTCGCACTGTTTGCCCTGTTGGGAATCAGTTGCGGCGCGGAGGAAACAAAAACTTCCCAAACCAAAACCAATATGCCAGCCAATACACTTAAAATTCCTGAAGGGGCGGAATCGATTACCCTGGGCGCCGGTTGCTTTTGGTGCACGGAGGCGGTGTTTCAACAGATTCCGGGTGTGTTATCGGTAAGTCCCGGTTACATGGGCGGGGCGACCAAGAATCCAACCTACGAGCAGGTTTGCACAGGCAACACGGGACATGCCGAGGTGGCGCGCGTGGTATATGATCCCAAGCAGACAAGTCTCGAGAAAATACTGGCGGTGTTCTGGCACGCGCATGATCCCACTACGTTGAACCGGCAGGGTGCGGATTCAGGAACGCAATATCGCTCGGCTATTTTCTATAACAATGATGCGCAGAAGCAGGTTGCAGAAAAAGCCAAGGCGGAAGCGGCGAAGGAGTTTTCCAAACCGATTGTCACGGAAATTTCCAAGGCGGGAGAATTTTATCTGGCAGAGAATTATCATCAGGATTATTACCGTTTAAATAAGAACAAAAATCCTTATTGCCGGATGGTCATTGCGCCCAAGTTGAAGAAATTGGGATTGAAAGAATAAAGAGAATTTATGATATCCACTTATTACATTGTTTTCGGGATGATCTTTGGCGTCGCGCTGGCAGCCATGGCTGGCGAACCGACTCCCAAAGCGGCGGTGCCAACCAACCAAGTGCCGACGGTTCAAGTCCGGCTGCTGGATGACAAGGGAGAGTTAGGTCCTAAAACTGCTACCCCTAAAGTGATTAAAACCGATGCGGAATGGCGCAAGCAATTAACGGATGAACAATACCGTATTGCCCGTGGTAAAGGGACGGAACCAGCTTTCTGCGGAATATTTAACGATCAGAAGAAGCCGGGAGTGTATTATTGTGTTTGCTGCAACCTGCCGTTGTTTACTTCGGAAACCAAGTATCATTCGGGCACTGGCTGGCCAAGTTTCTTTGCTCCGATTGCCGCAGAGAACGTTGTTACCAAAGTGGATCGCAGTCATGGCATGGTGCGCACGGAAATTCTTTGCGCGCGTTGTGATGCCCATCTGGGCCATCTTTTTGATGATGGTCCACAGCCGACCGGCCAGCGTCATTGCCTTAACTCTGCTTCACTCGTTTTTAAGGAAAACAAGAAGTTTAAGGATGGCACAGCATCGGCCAAACCTTAAAGCTTGATAGCCTGTTCAGGCCATAACATTTGCTCTCGCTTGGACGCGCAGGCCGATCTTTTCTGGCGTATTGGCGAATGAAATAATCCCCTTTTCGGCGGTTGATCCCAAGTAGGGATCGTTAGTGATGAGGAGATTAGTATCAATATCAAGATGGTCGCTTAACTCAGCGAGCTGGGCTCCGGCGGTGATTAAAACGCTGGATTCAATCATACACCCGATCATGCGCTTCAACCCGGCCTTTTTCGCGGCTTGCAAGGCTTCGTAGGCGCCAGTGATGCCACCGGTTTTAATCAGCTTCACGTTGACGCCATGATAACAGTCAGCGCAAAGAGAGACGTCCTTGGCGGAAACATACGATTCGTCGGCGAACAACGGCAACGGCGAACGCTCTTTTAACCAGGCCATATCTTTCGGATTAGTGGTGGCAGGCATTGGTTGCTCGACCAGTTCGATGTGCTTGTCCTGCGCGAACCATTCGATATTTTTCAACGCTTCTTCCCTGGTATGCCAGCCTTCATTGGCGTCAATGCGAACTGTCTTGTTTGGCGCAACGTCGCGCAAGACGGCGAGTATTTCCCGGTCTTGTGGTCCGCCAACCTTAAGTTTCAGCAGCGGATATATCTCTGCTTCCAAAACTTTTTGACGCACTTTTTCCGGCGTATCAATACCGATGGTGAATGAGGTGACATGTTTGTTTTCGGTAAAGCCAAGACCAAGGACATCGTAAATGGCCTGGCCCGCTTTTTTCGCCGCGCCATCGCACAAGGCAATGTTGACCGAGCATTTGGCGGCAAAGTCGCCGGGTGAAAGCTGATCGAGGTAAGCCATGCTCGCGGGGATATTGTCGAACGAAAGTTTTTTGGGATCAATTCTATTGAGAAAAGCGACGGCGGTTTCCAGAGTTTCCTGATAACGGGTGGAGGTGGCCGTTTCTCCGATTCCGGTCAATCCGCTGTTGGAAACCAGTTCGACAAAGATGACGGTGCGGGTCTTTTTGGGAACGCTGCCGGAGATGGCCCAATCGTGCGCAAGATTTAAGTCGAAAGTGCGGATTTTGATTTTCATTAAATAAAAATTCGTCTGCTCCCCAATGGAGCAGACGAAAGGCGATATTACAATGTTACACTTTTGGTGCTCCAAAAATAAAATCCAATGCAGGCAATGGAGTCAATGGAGCATTAGGGGAAACCGGGGGAGAATGTTACAAAGGGGTATTGAAAATACGAATGTCGAATTTCGAATGTCGAACCGAAATGTCCGGGATTGGTCATCAGACG
>JAQGPC010000128.1 GCA_028293285.1 Pedosphaera sp. | reverse complement strand
GTGCGCGACTCAAACGCAGAAGGTCCTGCGCCTGCCAAAAGTTGGACCTTGCGCCGCTCTCCTTTTTCATGCACCAACTTCAGACAAAGCGCCAATCTGTCAAAAAACTTTTGGCTACCTACTTAGTGCCTATTGCGAATTCGGGAAGTTTGATTTACTTCTTTAGACGCTCAATTGTGGAATAGCGCACGCGCGGTTTCATGCAGAGCGAATAACCATGCAGCGTCTAGGTTTAAATAAAGGCAAATATTTCGGTGAAGGGATCGACATCGAACGCGTGCTCGATCAGGTCGAGTTAGCCGGCGAGGACCATGGATGGAAGCAGGAGGTATTTCACAAAACCGATGCCTATCGGTTGGTAGCACTAACCCGCAAAGTGAAACATCCCCGGATAAGAGTTTATATCTCCACTGGAGTGCACGGGGATGAACCAGCCGGACCGCTGGCGGTTTTGCAGATGTTACAGGAAAATCAGTGGCCGGCTCATGCGGATATTTGGTTGTGTCCTTGTTTAAATCCGACTGGATTTCAACTCAACACGCGGGAAAGCGTCAAGGGCTTTGACCTTAATCGCCAGTATCTTCAACCCGAAGCCGAGGAGGTCCGGGCACATATCGCATGGTTGGATAAGCAACCCGGCTTTGATGTCTGTCTCTGTCTGCACGAAGACTGGGAAGCTGAAGGATTTTATGTTTATGAATTGAATCCGGATGGTCGGCCTTCCTTTGCCAGGAATATCGTGAAGCGCGTGGCTGAAGTTTGCCCGATTGATATGTCGCTAATGATTGAAGGGCGCCCGGCGGTGAATGGAATCATCACTCCCAGTGCTGACCCACGGTCGCGGCCACAGTGGCCGGAAGCTTTCTATTTGTTAACCAATAAAACGCGGCTCTCCTATACCTTGGAAGCTCCCTCGGATTTTCAATTAGTCACGCGCGTCGCTGCATTGGTAGCTGCGGTGCGGGAGGTGGTAGATACTATTGATCAGTCTTAAGTTCGCTGCGATGAGTAGGCTTCCATGCCGATGCAGGAGCAGACGAGGTTGCGATCGCCGTAAACGTTGTCAATGCGGCCAACGAAGGGCCAGAATTTGAATTCGTAGAGCCACTTGGCCGGATAGCAGGCTTGTTCGCGAGAGTAGGGATGATCCCATTTATCCGCTGCGAGCATGTCGGCAGTGTGCGGGGCATTTTTCAAAACGTTGTTTTGCTTATCTATTTGGCCGGATTCGATGGCTTTGATTTCTCCATGAATACCGATCATAGCCTCGCAGAAACGGTCGAGTTCTTCCTTTGATTCACTTTCAGTGGGTTCGACCATCATGGTGCCGGGAACCGGCCATGAAATGGTAGGAGCGTGAAAACCGTAATCCATTAAACGCTTGGCTACATCCTCTACGGTCACGCTTTTGAACTGGCGTAAATCCAAAATGCATTCGTGGGCAACGAGGTTGCCGTGACCTTTGTAAAGAATCGGGAAGTAGGCTTCGAGGCGTTTGGCAATGTAATTGGCGTTGAGAATAGCTACCTTCGTTGCTTCAGTCAGTCCGGCGGTTCCCATTGCAGCGATATACACCCAGGAAATTGGCAATATGCTGGCGCTGCCCCAAGGGGCAGCGGAAACGGCACCAATCGGATTTTCACCACCCAAATTCACCACGGTATGGCCGGGCAGGAATGACAGAAGATGTTCTGCAACACCGATAGGGCCCATGCCAGGGCCGCCGCCGCCGTGGGGGATGCAAAAAGTTTTATGCAGATTAAGATGGCAGACATCTGCTCCAATATCGCCGGGTCGGCAGATGCCAACCTGGGCATTCATGTTAGCTCCGTCCATGTAAACCTGCCCGCCGTTGGCATGAACGATTTCGCAAATTTCCTTGATCGTCTCTTCAAAGACGCCGTGGGTGGATGGATAAGTAACCATCAAGGCTGACAACTTGTCCTGATGCAGTTCTGCTTTAGCTTTCAGATCGGCGACATCGATGTTGCCGTCCTGATCGCAGGCCACGGCTACAACGGTCATACCAGCCATCACGGCGCTGGCGGGGTTGGTGCCGTGCGCTGATTGAGGAATGAGGCAAATATCACGATGCGCTTCTCCGCGCTCGCGGTGGTACGCGCGGATCACCAGCAAGCCAGCATATTCACCTTGCGAGCCAGCGTTGGGCTGTAATGAAACTCCAGCGAAGCCAGTAATCTCGGCCAGCCATTCTTCCAATTGCTGAAACAGGATTTGATAGCCGTGAGTTTGCCGAAGCGGGGCAAAGGGATGCATGCGGCTAAATTCCGGCCAGGAGACTGGAAACATTTCTGAGGTGGCGTTCAGCTTCATCGTGCATGAGCCCAGGGGAATCATGGAAGTTGTCAAGGAGAGATCCCGTGATTCCAAACGACGCAGATAGCGCAACATTTCAGTCTCGCTATGATAGCGATTGAATACCGGATGGGTAAGATAGACGCTAGTGCGCGCGAACGGTGCGCTGAAACCAGCGGGTTGCTTAAGCAGTTCGCCGATGCCAAAGGCGGGTGCCTTGCCCCCATTGAAAAGATGGAAGAGATCAACGACATCTTTTTCCATCGTGGTTTCATCCAGCGATATTCCGATGGTATTGGCGTCAATAGGCCGAAAGTTAATGCGATGTGGTTCGGCTGCTTTTATAAGCTCCGCGGCAGTCTTTCTGCCAAGATCAACCCGGATGGTGTCGAAAAAAGAATTTGTACGAATATTGTAGCCAAGTTGTTTCAAACCCTTAGCCAAAATGTGGGCCAGCAAATGGACGCGCTCCGCAATTTTCTTAAGTCCCTCCGGCCCGTGATAGACGGCGTACAAAGAAGCCATGTTCGCGAGCAGTGCCTGAGCGGTGCAAATGTTACTCGTGGCTTTTTCGCGCCGGATATGTTGTTCGCGCGTTTGCAAGGAGAGCCGCAGAGCAGGGCGGCCACGCGAATCCTTGGAGACACCAACGATGCGGCCCGGCATTTGACGTTTGTAAGCATCGCGGGTTGCAAAGTAAGCGGCATGCGGACCGCCATAGCCTAGAGGGACACCGAATCGTTGCGCGCTGCCGATGGCAATGTCAGCGCCAAATTCACCAGGAGGGCGCAGCAGCGTAAGACTGAGCAAATCCGCAGCAACCACTACCAATGCACCGGCGGCGTGAGCTTGATTTGCAAATTCGGTGTAATCGTAAATGTCACCATACGTAGCAGGATATTGCACAAGTACGCCGAAGACTTTGTCATTGAATTGAAATGTCTGGTGATCGTCAACAACCACTTCCACTCCGAGCGGCAGTGCACGCGTTTTAACAACATCAATGGTTTGGGGATGACATTCTGTAGAAACAAAGAAAATATTTTTTTCGGGATGTACCGCATGGCACAGGTGCATCGATTCAGCGGCAGCCGTGGCTTCGTCGAGAAGGGAAGCGTTGGCAATGTCCAGACCGGTTAAGTCACTGATCATGGTTTGAAAATTCAACAAGGCCTCAAGCCGTCCCTGAGCAATTTCTGCTTGGTAGGGAGTGTATTGAGTATACCAACCGGGGTTCTCGAGCACGTTGCGCTGAATAACGGGAGGGGTGATACAATCGTAATAACCCATGCCAATGAAGGAGCGGAAAACCTGGTTCTGGGCGGCGATGGCCTCTAGTTCAGTAAGGACCTGATATTCACTGCGCCCGGCAGGAATATGAAGCGGGCGAGTCAGATGAATTTGCTTGGGAACAACTGTGTTAATGAGCGCGTCTAAATCTGAGAATCCCAGTGTCTTCAGCATCTGGCGGGATTCATCGCTACTTGGCCCAATGTGCCGGCGCGCGAACGAATCCAATTGCAACGACGCATGAGTATCTGCCCGGGAGCTTCCGGGCGGTATCGTCTTTCCGGCATTCGGTGAATGGTCGTGGGTGGGCGCCTTTTCAGTAGCGAACATGGGAGCAAAATAAGGTTCAAGGGCGGCAAATCAAGAGCCATTTGCAGATAATGCTTTTCAGAAGCGGGGCTACTTACTTAATCAACCCCGCCTATTGCCGTTTTTTTATTCGCATCATTATGCCATGCCTTGGGCGCATGGTAATAAGCGGCTCTGGCACAATATCTTGGCCGGGAACCAAGTCAAAAGTGAATTGCTGTAGAAATGTTGCAATTAATAACGCAGCTTCCATGCGGGCAAACGATTCACCAATGCAAAAACGCGGCCCGGCACCGAATGGAAAATAGGCGAATTGGGGCCACTCCTTTTTTACCGCAGGGTCAAATCGATCCGGGTTGAAGCGCTCGGGCTCCGGAAAATACTTTGGGTTTCGATGGCAGACGAATTGAACCATGATGACTTCTGAATTCGCGGGTAAGGTCAGACCGCTGGGGAGACTGTCTTCTTTCAACACTCGGCGCGCCAGAATCCAGGCCGGAGGGAAAATTCTTAAAGATTCCGCGAACACCATTTCGATATATCGAAGGTTCGGCAGATCAGCCATGGTGGGAAGACGCCCGGATAAAACTTCATCCACCTCTTTAATTACACGGGCTTGAATATCCGGATGTTGGGCGAGCAGATAGAAGGTCCAAGTCAGGCCGTTGGTGACGGTTTCGTGTCCAGCCATCAAAGCGGTTACCGCCTCATCGCGTATTTGTTGGTTGCTCATCGGTGAACCGTCTTCGTAACGGGAGGCCAGCAGCAATGATAGCAAATCATCTGGCGGATTAGGTTCGTTACGCCGGCTTTTTATCAGCTCAAGAACAAATTCATTAATCGCCTTGAGGGCTTTTTGATATCGCCGATGATTGGAAGTACGCAGGAGCTTGGGCAGCGGAAGTCCTCGTTGGATTTTTGTGATTTCCACTTGGCTGGACAAAAAGGCATTCCCAATCTCTTTGGCATCTTTCAATAAATCCACACTGAAGAGAGCCTGACCGACAATCGAGAGCGTGATCTGCATCAATTCCATGCCGAAATTGATCGTGCTGCCATCCTGCCAATTCCGAATCCAATCGCTCGTCGTGCGGGTCATGATGGTGCCAAAATTGGCAATGCTCTGACGATGGAACATCGGTTGCATTATCCGGCGCTGCTTGGGATGCAATGGAATTTCGCTCGTTACCAGACCTTCGCCGAAGAGTTCCTTGCCTACCTTCAAACCGCCGGTCTTGTGATAATTTTGGGGATTGGAAATTAAAATGTGTTTAATATCGGCCGGGTTGCTGACCATGTAAGTGGGATAAATTATGGGCAGCAGCACGGTTTCGCCGTGTTGTTGGGCAAGGGCGGCCAGATAACGAGTGAGGTCGCGCCGGATTTTGGGATAATCACGCAGCAGTTGGAATCGTGAAGGGCCGGGAACTGGAGAAGAATTTTTCATTTCGGATTTCCGTTCAGGCGTTTACGGCTGGGGAGGCCAGGTTTAGTTCGCGCCTTTGCAGGACGGAGGAGTTGGATAAATTTATATAGTTCAGTGCCCACCATTGCGCCGGATGTTGCCGGACGACTTCGTAGAACATTTCGAGCCAGTTTTGAAGCAAAGATTCAGGCGCGGGACGGGTTGCTGATTCGGCAGCATTAGCAGCGGGGAGGAGTGTGATATTGGCTCCGGTTTCGGAAAGAAGGTTATGCGCAAAAATTACCGGAACCCGATGACGCAAGGCCATGATCGCCGGGCCGGGATCAATTTGGATGGCTGCGTTGCCAAAAGGAAACCACTGACAGTGTTTGGTGCGCACGGGGACATCGATGTTCAGATAAAAAATGCCATTGTTCCGGAAAGTCTCCTTGGCTGAGGAATAAGCATCCTGGCCAACGAAGGCCACCTTGGCGCCCATGGTGCGAGCTCCCTGCTCATGCAGGCTTTTGAGATTGGCGCCGGGAATGGGATCGGGGTTCACTACGACCGTGACTGGGTAGCCGAGAGCTGCGAGCAGGGCGGCGGTGCAATTCCAATGACCAAAATGGCCTTCGATCAACAAAACGCCCTTTCCTTGTTTTAACGCAGTTTCCAAATGTTCCATGCCGGAAACGGTCGATTTTTGTTTAACTTGCTGAGGAGTCATCCGAAGAAAGATATGCGCCATTTCAACACGCACGAATGCAAGGTAGGAGAGGTGTTTTTTTTCTAATTGGCGACGTTGTGTCGGAGTTTGTTCTGAATCAGGAAATAGCAGTGCGAGATTTTTCCGGCGTTGCTGTCGCAATGGAAAAGTGAATAAGGGATTGATGAGACGTGAAAAACAAAGGGCTCTGGGATTATTCCATTGGCTGAGACAACGGAGAACCATCAGGTAGAACCTGAAATAGATTGAGGCGACCAATCGCGCCAGTCCCTTGGGAGTTGGTGAAGAAGCTTTCGGTTCTTTTGCTCCATTGTTCATGGCTCGACTGGAGACAAAGTTGCCTGCTTCTTTTGCTTGGGACGGATTTGGGCGCAATCCCACGGCCACCATTGTTCGGGTCGTTGACGGAGTTCCTGCGCGAGAAAATCAATGGCGGTTTGAGTCACAACCAGCGCATCGGACAGCTGATTTCCAGTGGGAGTAAATGAAGAAGGCGGATGGATGGTTAGACAATGGCGGCGGCCGGGCAATCTGCGGCAAGTGGCATAAAGAATGGAAGTGCTGTTCCGCAATGCCAAAATGGCAGGACCAATGTTGGTGTTTAATTCCGCTTCCCCGAAGGGCAACCAGTGATTGAGTTTTTCAACCACGGTATAATCAATGAAGGAGGCGAATATGCCATTGCGATGGAAAGCTCGAGCGGCTTTTAACGGCAGTTGCTCGCCGACCAGGATGCGTTTGACGCCGCCGTGCTGGTAAAGTTCGTTGACCTTTTTTTCGAGATAAGGTCGAGGCATGACATTGCCGGTAATGGAAATATCATAACTGCGTGGGCCTAATGCAGCCGGTATGCAGCCGACATTTCCCAGATGATTGATGAACAACATCACTCCTTTGCCGAGCTTCAAGGCTGAGCGCAGATGCTCCTCGCCTTCAAGAGTAACATGCTTTAGAAGGTATTCGTGGGTCATCGTTCCGAAATGAATCGATTCAATGGCAGTCGTGCCAACATGGCTGAGATGCTCTCGCCACAACGCGTTCCACTGCTTTTGGGTGCGAGTTTCTTTTCCTAAAACCATTTGCAGATTGGTAATGCTCCGCTTGCGCGCGCCCACTCGCTGAGCGGCACCAACAAAATTTGAAAGTATAAACGCTTGTTGTTTCGGGAGACATCTTAAACCATGGAAGAAAGCAGCCTCCATTGCAGTTGCCACGGCATCCAAAACAGATTGCAGGATTCGGACGGGAAGTGGTCGCTTGAGCTGCCCAATGCGCTCAAGATGCCAGGCATGTATCAACTTGGGTTGCCGTTCCGCCTGCTGCATATGATTTGGCTTTTTAATGGGCGCGCATCAAGGCGGCGGTTGAAGCTGCCTCGTTTAATATCAGTGTGGCCGCCCGTGCAATGGAGCCTTCAGTCCCGAGCAACGGGGGGATTTTCCGCAGATGATTACGAATCCAATTGGAGCGAGTTTTGTTTTCCAAGATATCCAAGGTTTCCGCCATCAGATGTTGGATGGTGAATTCCTTCTGAATCAGTTCGGGAACGATGCCCTCGTTTAAAAGGATGTTGGGCATGGCGATGAACCGCGTATTTACGACACGTCGGGCGACAAAAAAGGTCAAGGGCGTCACGCGATATCCAACCACCATTGGCACGCCGAGCAGACCGGCTTCCAAGGTCGCGGTGCCCGAAGAGAGCATAATGACTTCGCATCGGCTGAGACAGGTATAGACGTGTTGCTGGATAATTCTAATTTCCTGGGTCATTTGCGCTTCAGCAATCTGCTTTTGTATTTGCGACAGCAAGTGTGGAGCGGCCAAAGGCAGAATGAATTGCAGTTTGGGATGACGCTGTTTGATTTGCCTAGCAGCGGCCAACATGGATGGGGCCAGTTCATCCAATTCTTGCAAACGGCTGCCGGGCAGGATGGCCACCGTAGGCCGTTGGGGATCAAGGCCAGCTTGCATGAAGATTTTCTGGTGGTCCTTTTCAGGCTTCACCAAATCCAATAATGGGTGACCGCACCATTCTACTCGTCCGCCTTTTTCACGATAGATATCCACTTCGGCAGAAAAAGCTGGAATAATCATTTTAGATCGTTTCGCGACTGCCTTTGCCCGCCATCGCCCCCACAGCCATACTTGAGGCGGAAAATAATAGATGAAGGGAATTTGTTGTTCGACCAGAAGTCGGGCCACGGGACGGTTGAAGTGCTCGCTATCCACTAAGACTGCGAGGTCGGGACGTTCTGAGCGGACCACTTTTGAAAGCTCCTGAATAGCGGACTTCAGCGGTCGGGCGAATCTGGCAGATTCCTGCAAGCCAATACACCCCAATTGAGCCGTCTGCGTCCGAATATCAACACCCGCGCTGTGCATCTCATTGCCGCCGCATCCATACAGTTGGATGCTATTGTTCAAGCGAAGCAAGGTGCGGGCTAGATGCGCTGCCTGACGATCTCCCGAAACTTCTCCTGCGGTCATGAGAATCTTCAAGGGCTGGCCATTCGCCACATGTGTACGTACATCCATCGTCAGTTATGAGAGTTGATCCAGATTCTGATTCTAACCAAATTTCCACCATGATTAGCACAAATCGAAGGTGGTCAAGCTTATGTATTGGCAGCCCGGCAAAGACGGAGTCTTTTTTAATGGCAACAAAAGGCTTTACTCGTTAAATTTCGTGCCTAATGAATCGAAGAACCCGAGCCATGTTAACAGGAGTGATTGCTTTTGCAGTTGTCTGGCTCCTTGCATGGGGTGGGTACCAAATCGCCCAAAATTCCAAGATGACGGCGGAGAAACTCAGGCAATATGTCAATTCGATTGATCTTGCGAAGTTATCTGCCGCGGATCGTGCCAAGGCATTGCGCGAGTTAGCAGACAAGATAAACGCTCTATCGGCCGAGGAACGCCGCCTATGGCGAGCTGAGAGCGATTGGAAAGATTGGTTCAAGGACATGACGGAAGAGGAAAAGGCACAATTTATTGAAGCCACCATGCCAGCGGGATTCAAGCAAATGCTGACGTCGTTCGAGCAACTTCCTGAACCCAAGCGAAGAAAAATCATTGATGACACTCTGAAGCGTTTGAAGGAAGCGCCCCAAACGGCACTGCAATCCGGCACGAATTCGACTGCTTATGGCACAAACGGCGCACCCACCTTGAGCCCGGAACTGGAACAGAGAGTGCGGACGATAGGGTTAAAGACTTTTTACAGTCAAAGTTCCGCGCAAACGAAGGCGGAACTTGCGCCGGTATTGGAAGAAATGCAGCATCAGATGGAGAGCGGGCGGGGGATGCGGTGATGCTTAACGTGATTCGCTGCGTTTGAAGCATGAGGAAAAGAGCTTTTACACTGATTGAGCTAATGGTGGTAGTTGCGATTATTGCCTTGCTCGCTGCGCTCTTATTGCCAGCGATTACCCGGGCGAAGGAGAGCGGGCGTTCGGCAAATTGCCTGAATAATTTGCATCAGATTGGCATTGCTCTGCAACTTTACGTGCAAGACAGTCAAAATCGCCTGCCTACTATGTACGATTGGTCAACCAATGCAGTTTCCAACACCAATGGGCCGTCCATGACGCAAGTGCTATCCAATTACATCGGATCTCCCAAGATTTTTTTATGTCCTTCCGAGAAGGGAAATTTATTCGAGCTAACGGGTTCGAGTTATTCGTGGAACTTTTTGCTCAATGGCCAGGATGCTGATCACTTGCAGGTGTTTGCCAAGGCCTATGACCCGCATCAAATACCGGTCGTATTCGACAAGGAGAAGTTTCACATCGTGCGGGGCGATGCCAAATCCGTTAATTATCTTTATGCCGACGGACATATCAGAAACCTGCTGGAGGTTCAGGGAACCAAATGATCCAGCTTCGTGACGTTCAGAAGATGTTTGGAAAACATCAGGCGGTGCAGAATCTTAACCTCGAGGTTCCAAAAGGTGAAATCTTCGGATTGCTCGGTCATAACGGAGCGGGGAAAAGCACGGCTATTGGAATGATGCTGGGGCAGGTTTGGCCTACAGCGGGTGAAGTGCGTGTCTGCGGGTATGATATTACTACGCAACGCCAGCTAGCCCTGCAAAAGGTGGGAGCGATTTTTGAAACTCCGGTGTTTTATGATTACCTGAGCGGTTGGAGGAATCTGGAGATTCTCACTCATTATACTGCGCCGACTTCTTCAAAGCGGATTCGTGAAGTGATTGATTGGGTGGGATTGACCGGGCGCGAAAAGTCCAAGGTGAAAACTTATTCCCATGGGATGCGTTCGCGCCTGGCGTTGGCACAGGCATTATTGCCAAAACCTGATCTCTTGATTTTGGATGAGCCGAGTGATGGCCTGGATCCGGAAGGCATTCACGAAATGCGCGAGACGATTCTGAGATTGCACAAGGAGATGGGCCTGACGATTTTGCTTTCATCCCATCTGCTGAATGAAGTCGAGCAATTGTGTTCCCGGATTGCGGTGATGAATAAAGGACAAAAGGTATTTGAAGGCCCGCTGACTTCGATTACCCAGGCGCAAAAATGGGTTCGATTGCGAGTGAATAATTTTACTGACGCTTTAAAGTTATTACGCCAAGAAAAATTGATCGTTGAAGAGCGAGACAACAGCTTGATTGCCTTGGCGGCACATTGCAGCACGGACCAAGTTGTGCGTTGCCTGGTAAAGAATGATATAGCGGTTTACGAAATTGCTGCCCATGAACAAACCTTGGAGGGATTTTATTTATCGTTGATGAAGTCTGGCAAAGCCGCGAACGC
>JAQGPC010000108.1 GCA_028293285.1 Pedosphaera sp. | reverse complement strand
GAGCGTGATTCCTGAGAACGCTAGCATGTATTTGCGATGCCAGTCTGTGATATTAAACCTCTTCCAACCCAAACGGTGAACCCAATGTTCCAATTGTATGGCGACGGGTGAGTCTCGGTCCGCCATTATTCTAAGCAGCGTCGGAATCGCATTGGTGCCAATGGATTGGATGGCGCGTTTCGCAGTTTTATACTCTTCCGTGGTAGCGGATTGTCTGCGGCTAAAACTGGGGTACGTGCGAGGGCCGAACGAAGACTGATCCAGGTATTCAAGCCATTCTGTCAACCTCTTGCCCTGATAGCTCGGCTCCTTGGGCCGCGCGGGACGAAACACGAGCCATCCCACGACGAGCAAGGCTACAATTATTAAGATGAGGCGCAGGCGTTTCATTTATTTGGCGCGTTCGTATTAACTCCTTGACGGATTTGTGAACGCGCATCGCTTACACGTATGCGCAGCGGTCCAGGATTCTGTACGTCTATTCCCGCTTTGGCAGCGGCTTCGCGGTCAATAACGATGAAGGCGTTGGTTGCTTCACGACGCACCTGCGGGTCTTTATCCTTGAGGCTTTTGAGGAGGGCGGGAATCACGGTGGGCAGCTGGTACTTCGTGAAAATGTCATTTGAGAAGCAGACTCCAAGAGTGGAGGCGGATGTTGCGCGCACCAATGGATCTTTATCTTCCTGCATCAAGTGTATAAGCGTTGGAAGTGCAGGCGTGGAGTGCCCGGCGTACATTCTCACTATCAGGATTGCATTCACTCGAACCTGAGCTGCGTAACGAGGTGTCGGCAAGAATCTCTTCGCCCAAGCTGGCAGCCTCGGCCAGACGATGTGGTATGCCTTCTGAAGTGGTGCGTCTCGCGTTTGCATCGCTTTGAGTAAAACGGGCGTCAAATTTGGATCATAATCTTTAAACAAAATGGCTGGTCCGGAATAAAGACTATTAATCCAAAAGCTCATTGGCTTTCCATTGTAAATCGGATCAGGTTCGTGCGGACGCAACACCATCCATCCAATTCCGCCAAGAACTGCGAAGAGCAAGATGGTTACAAGGATGCGTCGGCGTTTCATTTCTTTGGCGACGGCACGTTGGTGGAAACGTTGTTCGTGGCGCGAAGCTTTATCAATTGAGGAAACAGTTTGTAAACACCTGCTTTCTCCGCTTCCTCGGGATAGAGGCGGTGCAATTCTCCGGCGGCAAAGCGGCTATAAATTTTGTTGGTAGTTATTAGGAAGTGGATCAAGCAAGGCACCACGTCTTCACGGTCGGCTTTGACGGCGATGAGGCATTGCAAAGCGTTAATCCTTGAGATGTCGGGGCCGGTGGTGGCGAGTTGGTGCAGCTTGGGCGCTGCTGGCTTTGCTGTTTCTCCTAGAACAGTAAAGCCATCAATCGCCAACAAGCTTTTGCCAGAGGCTTCATTCATATGAATACCGACGCCTGCGAGAAACCGACTTAAACGTTCTCGTGGAGCGGTGTTTTGGTTGAGCATGCTTAAGAGATTTGGAATGCCATTAGTGCCGATTGCTTTGATGGCAGTCACGCAATCCGTAAGGCGAGGATCGTCAGGGTCAACAGAATCGAATAGATTACTTTTCTGCGCCTCTAATTGCACCATCCACTCGGTAAGCGTTTTCCCCTGGTAAGCAGGCTCTTTGGGGCGAGACACATAAAGGGCCAGCAATCCAAGCACGAAGACGATGGACAAGGTGCCCACAATTCGTTGAGCTTTGGTTAAATATCTGCCTTTCACACAAAGACTCTATGCGCATGGGCGAAACCTTTGCCAGAAAGAAAAGCCGGCACCTGTTCGATGCCGGCTTGAACTGAAAATGTTGTTCGCGGGAACGATTAGCTCTTCAGGTCTTTTGTGACCTGGTTCGTCAATTCGGCAGCGGCTTTGTCGTCGAGGCCGGTGGCGGTCCAGGCAATCTTGTTTTTGCCTTGGGCGTAGTAGATGGTACGGCTCACCCCTTTGACTTTGTAAGCGTTGTCCCAATCTTTTTCCACGGCGACAACCACTGGGAAGGTGATGCCGTTCTTCTCGGCAGCGGCTTTGATGGCGTCGCTGTCCTTGGAATCAATCACCTGCGCGAAGACGCCGAGCTTAGGGTTCGCGGTGGCGATGGTTTGCAACTTCTTGAGGTCGGCCCAGAACGCTTCGTCGTTCAACTTGCCGAAAGCAACCACCTTCGCGGGCTTCGCGCCGTAAGCGCAGACCTGGCAATATTCCTTGCCCGTGGCGACGTTGTGAATGGTGTAAGGCGTGAGACTGTCGCCGGGCTTGAGCGCGGCCTGGCTCAATGTGGCGAACGAAAGTGCAGCGAGTATCAATGCGATCTGTTTCATAATATCATTCAAGTTAGTTTGTTGTAGTGCACGCTACCTTAATATAGACCCGCCAATTCCGCAAACGGTTACATAGTGTAGCTGAAAACGTCTGTCCCGCACGCGGTGATAAGTTTTCAGCCGCCTAAGGCGGAAACCCAATCGCCAGCTTCACCGCCGCATACTCCGGATGCACATGCCCATTCTTCTGACGGATGATCAAGGGTGGCTCAACCCACGTCTGCTTGCGAAACGCTGGCGGCAAATGTTCCGAACGCATCATGCCAAATAATGTCAGTAATGGTTCATTCTCCTCGCGCAAAACAATTGGCCGACGTCGCACGATGGTTAATTCTGCTTTCGTTGCCGCCGCTTCCACACGCTCTAATTGTTCCGTCGGAAACACGCACGCGAAGAATCCGCCGAGGGCGAGATGTTTCGTCGCCGTCGCGCAATAGTCCGCAATGTCTCCGCGCACTTCAAAGCGGCACGCAATCTTTTGCGGATGATCCCCTTCAATGCCCGTGCCCAACGGAAAATAAGGCGGACTGCCGAGCACGAGATCGAATAGTTCATCATCGCGGAGCAGGGCGGGGTCGCGGAAATCGCCATGACGAATTTCATAACGATCTTCCAAGCCATTATACTTCGCGGACTTCTTTGCCAGTCGCACGCTTTCGTCCTGCGCTTCGATGGTGACAAACTTCGCACCCGGCAATCGCCACGCGGCAATCATCCCCACCGAACCAATCCCACTGCCAAGATCGAGCGCGGTGCGGGTCGCCGGACACCACGTTGTGCCATACCATGCAGTCAATACATCATCAGTGGAGAAGCGATGGCCGTTACTGAGTTGATATAGTCGGAAGTATCCGCTGATGGCATCGAGTGTTTCATTTTCGCCAAGCTCAATCTGTTCATTCATTGCGCCAGGTGGAACTGGACCCGGCTTGGCCCAACCTTTAAAGAAGGGTTCGGTGGTTGAAAGTGAGGCCTTGGCTGGTTTCATAATGCAAAGCTTAGGAAGATGGCTTTTAGGGTTGGGTTGCGAAACGGGGGAAATGCCCTATACTAAGCCACATCCGACTGGCCGGAGCCCCACGAGGGGTTGTATTGTTGCTTAAATCGTTCAAGTTAATTCTGGGTGCAGTGTAACAAATAAAATTGTCATGGATAAACAGAAATTCCCTCCTTTCAGTCTGACTCGTTTGCTCAACACCGTCTTCGCGCCCAAGTCAGGCGAACGTATTGCCATTTTAATTGATCTGGTTGACCCGCAGGAGATTAAAGATTTCGCATTTCTCAAAGACGACAAGCTGCCCATCCAACGCCGCGCCCATGACGTGTTTTATCAAGGGCTAAAGAATGGTGGTCTCGCAGAATTGAAACTGACGGGTGGCGATATCTTCGCCTATCAAATCACCGGCGGCAGCAATCTTGATTTGCCGGACAAAGCTTATGACCCCGCCGGACACGAATTGAGTTTGGAGAAGGATATCTATCCGAACTACAACATCATCCTTTGCATCTCGACATATTCCGCGACTGCACCCTTGACCGCCTTCGCCAAGAAATATGGTTTCCGCGGCGCAACGTTGCATGGTGTGAATGATATTATTTTAAGCACCGGTCTCGCAGTCGATTACAATGAAGTCAGCCGCAATGGTGAAAAGCTCCGGCTGGGACTTACCAAAGCCGATTCCTTCGACATTGATTACGAAGTAGAAGGCAAGAAATACACATTGACGTTGCTGACCAACAAACAAGAAGCGCAGAAGAGTCATGGCTTGTGTCGCGGTGAGAAGCCGGATGTGGCGAATCTCCCCGCTGGCGAAATCTATTTTGTGCCCGAAGGCGCGGAAGGAATATTTCCAATGCGTTACGAAGATGGAACGCTCGGTCTGATGGAAGTTTCGAAAGGCCGTGTTCAAAAGGCAACTTTGCTCCGTGGCAACCAAAGCACCGTGGATGCTCACAATCAAAAGCTTAAATCTGATCCCGTAACTGGTGAACTGGGCGAACTTGGTTTTGGCACACAGGAGCTTCCGCCATCGGGTCGTGACATTCAGGATGAAAAGATTCTCGGCACGTTGCACGTCGCCACCGGACGCAGCGACCATTTGGGGGGGCATTTGACTCCGGACAAATTTGCCAGCGCTAAGAACGCAACACATGACGATATCCTGTTCTCTCCCACCAAGACGCCGGAAATCAAAGTCACGCAGGTGCGTATGCATCGCGCTGGTAAACAGGAAGTGGTCATCGAGAACTACCGGCCCTCGAATTATCTTCGGCAGTTGCTCGCTCAATGAAATGGAGTAAATTCAACGGGAGACAATACTATGACCTGCAACTTTTATGAGACGGACCGGGCCTTGTCGGAATACCTGCTGTTCCATTACGGCTCGCCGGACGAATTGTTGCCCGAAGGTTTTCCCCGTGAAATGGTGCTGCACTTTCCCGTGCGTTGCGTCACCGAATGCGTGGACATGAAGCGTCTTCCACCGCAAGCACGTGCCTTGGACTTGGGCTGCGCCGTCGGACGCGCAACCTTCGAACTCGCCCGCTGGTGTTCTCCAGTTATCGGCATCGATTTCTCGGAACGCTTCGTTACCATCGCCGGTCATTTAAAAAAGAATGGTTCCTTTCTTTTTGGCTGCGTGGAAGAAGGCGACCTCACGCACCCTTGCCAGGCAGTTGTTCCATCAGACATAGATCGCGAACGTGTTCAATTCGAGCGTGGCGATGCCATGAGTCTGCGACGCGACCTCGGCAAATTTGATGTCGTGCTCATGGCCAATCTGATTGATCGTTTGAGTGATCCGCGTAAGTGTTTGCAACAATTGCCCGGCCTGCTTAATCCCGGAGGTCAACTCGTCATTACTTCTCCCTATACTTGGATGACGGAGTACACGCCGAAAGAAAATTGGTTGGGCGGTTTTGAACGGGATGGCAACCGGGTTAAGACGATCAACATGCTCAAGGAAATCCTTTCGCCAAACTTTGATTTCTGCTTCCAAAAAAACCTCTCCTTTCTTATCCGCGAACATGCCCGCAAGTTTCAATTGGGCATCTCCGAAGCGAGCGTTTGGATAAGGAAGTAAATTGGTTCGACAGCTTCATCCAATTCAAACAGAATCTTCTGAGTTACTCTCTGAAGAGCTATGAAAAACGCCCTTTTAATCTGCCTTGCAAGCTTTTGCCTTCTGCTCTCCGGTTGTTCGCCCAAGACACACGACAAACTGATAGTCGGAATGGAATTAGCCTATCCACCCTTCGAAATGACTGACGAACAAGGCAAGCCCAACGGCATCAGCGTGGACTTGGCCATGGCCTTGGGCAAATATCTCGGGCGCGAAGTGGAAATTCAAAACACGAAATTTGACGGCCTTATTCCCGCGCTTAAGACCGGCAAAATCGATCTGATCATTTCCTCCATGACCGCCACGCCCGAGCGGGCGCAGTCCATAGATTTTTCCGACCCTTACTTAAAAACTGGTCTTTGCCTGCTGGTGAACAAAAAAAGTAACGCCCAATCGATTCAGGATTTAAATCAGCCTGATAAAGTTATCGCCGTGAAGAAGGGAACTACCGGGCACACCTACGCGGTGGCAAACGTTAAACAAGCCAAAGTTCTGGTTCTGGATAACGAAGCAGCTTGCGTGCTCGAAGTTGTGCAAGGGAAAGCCGATGCTTTTATCTACGATCAAATGTCCACGTATCAAAATTGGAAGCGCAACGAGGAAACCACGCGACCACTTTTGAAGCCCTTCAAAGAAGAATCGTGGGCGATTGGATTGCAGAAAGGCAACGCGGAATTAATTCAAAAGGTAAATGGATTTTTGAAAGAGTGTCAGTCCAAGGGTGGGTTTGAAGAGCTTGGCAATCACTACCTTAAAGAGCAAAAAGAGGCTTTCAGAAAACTAGGCTATCCGTTCTACTTCTGAACGTGAGTTGGCTCAAATATTTCGTCGCGTCGAGTGAGCCGGGGGCAGCGCCACCGCCGGTCTGGGTGCGCATCCTCAATTTCACGATCGCATTCCTATTCATCGCTCTTATTTTCTATTTCTCGTTCCAGCAGGTTAGTTATCATTGGAATTGGGAATCCATTTACAAGTACCGACAGAAGTTTATCCAGGGTTGGCTCACCACCATTCTTATCTCGCTGGCTTCCTTGGCATTGAGCACCTGCATCGGTCTTATCTTTGCGCTCGGTCAGCGCAGCCATTTCCTGCCGTTCCGCTACTTTAGTAAACTCTACGTCGAAGTCGTGCGTGGAACCCCATTGCTCGTGCAAATTCTGATTTTCTTCTACGTCGTAGCCAATGCCTTTCGTGTCAATGACCGTTACCTTGTTGGCGTTTTGACCCTTTCCTGTTTCAGCGGTGCCTACATTTCTGAAGTCATTCGTGCCGGCATTGAAAGCGTCGGCAAATCCCAACTCGAATCCGCCAAAGCCATCGGCTTGACCCGCACGCAAACCTATCGCTATGTCGTATTTCCCCAAGCCTTGCGCCAGACCTTGCCGCCACTGGCCGGTCAATTTGTTTCACTGATTAAGGATTCCTCGCTCCTCTCCATTATTTCCATCAACGAATTCACGCTTAACGCGCAGGAGGTCAACTCATACACTTTCAGTACTTTGGAAAGCTACATCCCGCTCGCAGTCGGCTATTTAATTTTGACTCTGCCGATTTCGCTTTGGACGCGCCATTTGGAGAAAAGGCATAAGTATGAAACTTAGTCTCCACAACGTCTGCAAAAGTTTCGATAGTCACGTTGTCCTCGACCGTGTTTCGCTGAGCTTGGAAAAAGTCCACACGCTCGTGCTCATCGGTCCATCTGGTGGCGGAAAATCCACTCTGCTGCGAATTATTGCCGGCTTGGAATTTCCAAATTCAGGCGAAGTGGAAATCAATGATGATCGTGTCATGTTCCAGGAGGAAGCCTTGATCAAACATCGGCGAACCATTGGAACCGTCTTTCAGGCTTTCAATCTTTTCCCGCACCTCACCGCGTTGCAGAACATCACACTCCCTCTGGAAAAGGTTCACGGGCATTCACGGGCCGAAGCAGAAGAAATCGCGCATCAATTCCTGGTCCGATTCAAGTTGGATAAACATTCTCAAAAACGCCCCGCCGAACTTTCCGGTGGCCAGCGTCAACGCGTTGCCATCGCCCGGGCCGTCTCCATCAAGCCGCGCCTGTTGCTATTCGATGAGCCTACTTCCGCCCTCGACCCGGAAATGACCGCCGAAGTGTTGGACATCATCAAGGAACTCCGTGAGGAGGGGCGCGATTTCATTCTCGTGACCCACGAAATGGGTTTTGCCCGTCAAGTGGCGGATCAGGTTGCGTTGCTGGCTGAAGGACGTATCGTTGAATCAGGACCAGTTCAGCAAGTGCTCGAAAACCCCGTTAGCGAGCAAAGCCGCAATTTTCTGGCGAAAGTGTTGAAATATTAAAATCATGCCACCATCCAACCATCCTTCAGCAATCCATAATTCGGTGGTGAAAACAGAGGATACACTGCTGGCTTACTTGCTAAAGTCGCTCAACAATCAAAGTCGCAAATCCATCAAGAATTACTTGAAGCACGGCGCGGTTGCCGTGAACGGAGTTTCGACCACGCAATTTGACCAAGCACTTAAACCGGGCGACGCCGTCTCCGTTGGCGGTGCGAAAGCCGTCTCAGCCAAAAACGCTTTGGCCAAGGCGCGAGTCGAAATCGTATATGAAGATGCCTCCCTGGTTGTCATCAATAAACCGCCTGGCTTGCTTAGCATGGCCACCGAGAGCTGTGAAACGGACACCGCATATTTCCGGCTCAATGAATTTCTCAAGCAACGAACACCTTCCCGTCCCGAAAGAATCTTTATCGTGCATCGGCTGGATCAGGAAACGTCAGGTCTCCTCTTGTTCGCTAAAACTGAAGCTGTTAAACGCTCGTTGCAGGATAATTGGGAAAGCGTCGGGAAAATTTATCAGGCTGTTGTGGAAGGTTCACCAGAGCCGCCAAAAGGCACGGTTCGCAGCCACTTAACCGAGTCGAAATCGCTTAAAATGTTTAGTGGTGAGAAAACGCGATATTCCAAGGAGGCCATCACGCATTATCGCTTGGTTCAATCGCGCGGTCCGTATGCACTTTTAGAAATCACATTGGAGACTGGACGAAAAAATCAAATCCGTGTCCACATGGCTGATTTGGGGCATCCCATCGTTGGCGATGATAAATACGGAGCCAAAACCAATCCAGCGCGACGGTTGGCACTGCATGCACTTCGAATTGTCTTTGAGCATCCCTTGACTAAAAAACGAATGGATTTTTCTGTTCCGTTACCGCCGGTTTTGGCCAGTTTGGTTGGACTGCACGCAAAGAGCGTAAATGCAGCTCCATCAACTCCTGTTAAACATTAGTGCGACGCATTTGGTTCCAGGCGCAACCGCGCTTCCGCCAAATCGAGATCATGTTCAATGCGCCGCATCACCTCGTCATTAATCACCCGTTCGTTGCGAAGCTGTAAAATGGTGTTGCGTTCCACCACCAAAGCTTCCTGCTGTAACCGCTTATAAGGAGTGGAAGGGGAAACGTGCGCTTCTGCGCTCTGGCTTAATTCACATACTTCCAGTTCTCGCAAACGATCTTCATATTCGACACGCAAACGCTGGATCAATTCTTCGGGAATCGAATCTTGTTCGCCCAATTCTTTCAAGCGGGCAAGCGCGGCTTGGTTTGCCCGCAAACGCGCCTCGCGTTCCTCACGTTGTGATTCACCGTCGCCATGCACACCCAGCCAGCGAATGAGAAATGGGAGGGTCAAACCTTGAAACACCAGAGTGGCAAGAATTACGCTGAAGGTGAAAAAGAGGATGAGATTCCGTCCCGGAAAGGGAGCGCCGTTTGCCAACGTAAAAGGCAAAGCCAGGGCTGCAGCGAGCGAGACCACACCACGCATGCCCGTCCAGGCAACCACCATTAGATTTCGCCATGTTGGATCGGACTCACGCTCGCGTATCTTTTTGCTGAGCAGGCGGGGCAGATAAGCGGCGGGATAAACCCAGAGTATTCGAATCAGGATAACCACCACACTGATCACAAAGGCCTGCCAGCAGAGTCTGGGTAAAGATTGGCCCTCCAATCCTTTCAACACCTCAGGTAGTTGCAATCCAATCAGAATAAAAACGATGCCATTGAGCAGGAACACAATCATTTCCCAAACCGGATAAGCTTGCAGGCGCATGCGGGCATTGGTGATTTCCGGAGCGCGCCAACCGATGAATAGACCCGCTGTCACCACGGCAAGAACGCCGGATACTCCCAGCCGTTCTGCGGCAACGTAGGCAGCAAATGGTGTCAGGAGAGAAATCGTGATTTGAATCGGTGGATCATCAATATATTTTTGAACCCACGACGAGAGCCAGCCGATGGCCAGGCCGATCGCAATGCCGCCAATTCCAACAATGACGAAACTCAAACCAGCCGAGGCTAGTGAAAATGAACCAGTGACCATCGCGGCAATTGCAAAACGAAGCGCAACCAGCGCAGAGGCATCGTTCACGAGGCTTTCACCTTCCAAAATGGTAACGACGCGTCGTGGGACACCGAGGCGTTGAGTGATTGCGGTAGCCGCCACCGCATCAGGCGGAGAAATAATTGCTCCCAATGCAAATGCAGCGGCCAGCGGCAGGCCCGGCACGAGATAGTGCGCCAAATATCCGACAATTAAAGTAGTGAACAAAACCAGTCCCACCGCCAGCAATGAAATCGGTCTGATGCTGGCGTAGAAATCGCGCCAGGATGTGAACAGCGCCGATGGAAAGAGTAGTGGTGGAAGAAAAAGGAAAAAGACCAGTTCTGGCTGGAGTTGGATACGGGGCAAGCCCGGAATTAATGCAATCAGGAGCCCGCCAATGACGAACAAGATGGGGTAGGGAACCTTGATTTTTTGGGCGAGCAGCGCCAATGCCGCTACTGCCACCAGTAGCCCCAATAGTAAATCAATCCTATGCTCCATGCCGCCGCGAATGTAGTTGGGTTGTTGGGAAATGCAAACTTCGACTAAACGAATTGCCCGGCCGCGTGGCCCGAGGCCCAGGCCCATTGGAAATTATAACCACCGAGCCAGCCCGTCACATCTACCACTTCACCGATAAAATATAATCCCGGCACCTTGCGCGCTTCCATCGTTTTGGAAGAAAGTTCCTTCGTATCCACTCCGCCGAGCGTTACTTCTGCTTTGGAGTAACCTTCAGTTCCTGCCGGGCGAATTTCCCATTCGTGCAAGCGACGAGCAATCTCTTCCAATTCTGCTGTGGAATAGCGATTTACCGGACGTGACGGCGCAAACTTGGCGCACCATTCCTGCACGAAGCGTTGCGGCAACACCAGGCTTAAAACGTTCTTCAATTCCTTATTGGTTCGCCGATGCTCTTCAAAAAGTTTTAAGGCAGATTGGTCCGGCAACAGGTCGAGAGTGAATGGTTCGCCTTCGCCGCAGTAGCTGGAGATTTGCAGAATCGCCGGGCCGCTCAATCCGCGATGAGTAAATAGAATATTCTCGCGAAAACTCGTGTCATTACTCGAAGCAGTCGCATCAATCGAAATGCCACTGAGCTGTCCAAATGAACTTTGTTCCTGTGCACCAAAGGTTAATGGGACAAGGCCCGGTCGCGTAGCTGCCAATTGAATCCCGAATTGTTTCGCGACGCGGTAACCGAAATCCGTGGCTCCAATCTTTGGAAAAGAAAGTCCTCCCGTCGCTATAACAAGAGAGTCAGATTCAAAAGGACCTTGGTTGGTGCTGACTTGGAAAGCAACGTTTTTGGTGACTTGTTCCACCCGGCAATTAAATTTGATCTCCACATGCGCGGCATCGCATTCCGCCTGCAACAATTCGACTATTTGTTTCGAGCTGAAATCGCAGAACAATTGCCCCAGCTTTTTTTCGTGATAGGGAATGCCATGTTTCTCGACCAGTGCGATAAAGTCCGCAGCCGTGTACCGTGCCAGAGCGGATTTGCAGAAGTGCGGATTGCTGGACAGATAATTCTCCGGACCGGCATTAACATTTGTGAAATTGCAACGTCCACCGCCGGAGATAAGGATTTTTTTGCCAAGCCGTTCCGAGTGTTCCAGCACCAGTGTTCTGCGACCGCGTTTCCCGGCTTCGATGGCGCACATCAATCCCGCCGCACCGCCACCAATAATAATGACATCGTACTTCATCCGGATTGCTGCCAAACCTGCTCCAATGCTGCAATCACGATAGCGGTTGGTTGCCGGGGCGGTTCGATACTTCTGCCTGATATTCCTCGATCAACTGCTTGATGCGTTGCGCGTCCGCTTTCGTGTGGCCATGACTAGCCAAAGGATCGCTGCCGCCGGAGGATTCGATCAAAATATCCGACCAGACCATGCCGGTCTTGATGTGGACTGAAGCCACCTTGAAGGTGCTCATGCTAATTTCGTCACGACTGAACCAGGAACGTTTCCGCCGGATGATAGCTTTATCCGTGACTTCAATCACCGTGGGAAAAAGTAAATTTCCCCGGGTCCAACGACTGGCCTGAAATACCTCAGATGGCATATATGGGAGTTGTTATGGAATGATTTTTCAGAAATGCAATCTCAATCCGCTTTATTCAATTCATCACTAGAACCGCCGCACCTTCAATCTTTCCGCTCCTAAACCGCGCCAATGCTTCGTTGGCCTCTTCCAAGGGAAACGGCTGCACGTTGGTAATAACCGGCACTTGCGGCGCCAGCGCCAGAAACTCGTTACCATCGCGCCGCGTCAAATTCGCCACCGAACAAACGCTCCGTTCCTGCCAAAGCAGTTCATACGAAAACGAGGGAATATCGCTCATGTGAATGCCGGCGCAAACAACAATTCCACCTTTGTCCAAAGCCTTCAGTGCCTTCGGGACCAATTCGCCGGCCGGAGCAAAAATAATCGCCGCATCCAGCGGTTCAGGCGGCATCATATCCGCATCGCCAGCCCATATCGCACCAAGCGATTTTGCGAACTCTTGTCCTTGAATATCACCGTGCCGGGTAAAGGCGTAAATCCTGCGACCCTGGTGTCGCGCGACTTGGACGATGATGTGCGCCGCTGCTCCGAATCCGTAAATGCCCAGGCGTTTCGCATCGCCAGTCTTCACCAGCGAACGATATCCAATCAATCCCGCGCAGAGCAGGGGCGCGGCTTCCGTGTCTGTGTAAGTGGGTGGTATGGGGAAGCAAAAACGTTGGTCTGCCACGGTATATTCTGTATAGCCTCCGTTAATCGTGTAACCAGTGAATCGCGCATTTTCACAAAGATTTTCATGACCTGAGCGGCAATAGACGCAAGTTTCATCAGTCCAACCCAGCCAGGGAATACCGACGCGGTCACCGACTGTGAATCGGTCTGCACCTTCGCCAAGTTCTTCAATTCTACCGACAATCTCATGCCCGGGCACAAGTGGAAGTTTGGGACGGTCCAGTTCGCCACTAATCACATGTAAGTCCGTGCGGCATATGGCGCAGGCGTGTACACGCACCAATACTTGGCCTCGACCCGGTTTTGGAACAGGCAAATCCACCTTTCTCAGAAACTCTCGGGGTTTTTCCAGCACCATGGCGCGCATATAATATAAAGAAATCCACGACCGTCGACCGGTCAAGCGCACGCTTCATGAAGATTGAATCTTGGCTGGCACATCACCTTGGAAGGTGCCATGGTTGAAGCAGTTCATTAAGCTTATGAAAATTGGCATTGGCAGCGATCACGCGGGTTTTCAATACAAGGAGCGAATCAAGGAATATCTCCAAAAACTTGGGCACGAGGTGAAAGACTTTGGCACTTATTCTGAAGAGCCGGTGGATTATCCTGTGTTCATCCGTCCAGTAGCCGAAGCTGTCGTCAAAGGCGAATGTGAGCGCGGGATTGTGCTCGGCGGTTCCGGCAATGGGGAAGCAATGGTGGCAAATCGCGTGAAAAGAGTTCGTTGTGCGCTTTGTTGGAATGTTGAATCCGCCCGGTTAGGCCGGATGCATAACAATGCCAACGCAATTTCCATCGGCCAGCGCATGATGCCCATAGAAACTGCGCTCCAAATTGTCCAGACTTGGCTGGACACTCCATTTGAGGGAGGCCGCCATCAACGCAGAATCGAAATGATCGACCAGTGAATGAATAATTTTTGTTGGGCAAAATGGATGGAATCGGTACAAATTGCGCCACATGAATAACGATTTCAGAATTGAGGCGGATTCGATGGGCGAAATGAAGGTCCCCACTGATGCTTATTACGGTGCACAAACGGCCCGCGCGGTGGAAAACTTCCCCATCAGCAATTTGCGATTTTCCCGGCAGTTCATCCGGGCTTTGGGCTTAATCAAGAAGCATGCAACCGCAACTAATGCGGGGCTTGGTTATGTTCCGGCCAAAGTGGCCCAAGCCGTTCAACAGGCCGCGCAGGAAGTGATTGATGGCAAGTGGGACCATCAATTCGTGGTTGATATTTTCCAGACCGGCTCCGGCACCTCCACGAATATGAACACCAACGAGGTCATCGCTAATCGCGCGATTGAAATCCTTGGCGGCAAACGTGGTGACAAATCGGTGCATCCCAATGACCACGTCAATTGCGGTCAATCAAGCAATGACGTCATTCCCACCGCGATCCATCTCGCAACGCTCGATTCCATCGTTCATCAGCTCATCCCTGCATTGAACGAACTGCATGAGGCATTGCTCGCCAAGGCCAAAGCTTTCGGCGACATCTTGAAGATCGGCCGCACGCATTTGCAGGATGCCACGCCGATTCGTCTCGGACAGGAATTCAGCGGCTATGCGAGCCAGGTTGAGCACGGTATCAATCGTCTTTGGGCTGTAGAAGCCAATCTCGGCGAACTCGCCTTGGGCGGCACCGCCGTCGGTACGGGCATCAACACGCATATTGATTTCGCCCGCAAGACGATTGAAGGCATTTCGAGTGAAACCGGCCTCAAGCTGCGCGAAGCAAAGAATCATTTCGAAGCACAAGGCTCGCGCGATGCTGCCGTGGAAACCAGCGGTGCATTGAAGACAGTGGCCGTGAGTCTGATCAAAATCGCGAATGATATTCGCTTGCTTGGCTCCGGTCCTCGTTGTGGCATTGGCGAATTGAAATTGCCAGCGACGCAGCCGGGTTCCTCCATCATGCCAGGCAAGGTAAACCCCGTGATGTGCGAGATGTTAATTCAGGTCGGCGCACAGGTGATCGGCAACGATGCGACGATTACTTTCGGCGGCACCTTTGGCAATTTTGAACTGAACGTGATGCTCCCGGTGATGGCGCACAATCTGCTTGAAGCCATAGAATTGCTTACGAGTGGCAGCCGCGTCTTCGCCCGTCGTTGCATCGTCGGTCTTGAAGCAGATGTGGCAAAGTGCGAAGGCAATATTGAGAATAGTCTGGCCATGTGTACCTCACTGGCTCCAGTGATCGGCTACGACAAGGCCGCTAAGATTGCCAAGATTGCTTACGAA
>JAQGPC010000048.1 GCA_028293285.1 Pedosphaera sp. | reverse complement strand
CCCACAGCCTTTGGTCGGTGTGGTTCTGGATCTTTTTCGGCCTGACGTTGGTGTTAATCGCGTCCGGCGTTCACGATATCTGGAAGGGATTGCGTACGTATCATTGGAAGCCGGTTGCGTGCGAAATTACTCGCAGTGAGGCTGAAACACGCTCGGATGGTTATTTCATCTTCGTAGTCAGCTATCATTATAAATTTCGGGGCAAAGACTATATTTCAGACGTTCGTACACCCGGCACCAATTTAGCCCATTCGGACCTCGCGCCAGTGCAGCAGCTAATTCTTCAGTATCCCCGTGGTTCAAAAACAACCTGCTACGTGAACCCCGGTAACCCATCGGAAGCAGTGCTGAACCCCGGTGCTCATTACACAATTCTGATAATCATTCCTTTTCCGATGTTTATCTGGGCGGTTTATGAACGACAGGCGTTGGGTGAATGGCTGGCCCGGCGAAAGAGAAAGCGATCCAATTTTGATCCCGGTCCCGCCTCGGAAAACCGCCAGCTAAAGCGGTTGAATAAAAAAGTCCTCTTTATCGGTTTTATGGGCCTTTTGATGGGTATCGGATTTTCCTTCATGGTTTGGCTTCAACCCTTGAGGAACTTTAATAAATCCAGCCATTGGCAGCAGACCTCTTGTACGATTCTTTCCAGCGGGATAAGAACTGAAACCCATCATCAAGGCCAAAGTTTCCATCCGGAAGTTGTCTTTTTATACCAGGTCGCCGGACAGGAATACAAATCCTCCCGCCTTGATTTCAGTTCGGGACTTGATGCGAGTTACAGTGACGCCGAGAAGATTGTTTCAGCCTTCCCTGTTGGGTTGAAGACCGTTTGCTACTTCAATCCCGCTAACCCGCAGGAGGCTGTTCTCCGGCGATCTTTTCATGTCGAATGGTTTTTTGCATTGTTCGCGGCCGGCATGTTTGCTATCGGCATACTGCTCATCTCTACCGCTCTTGGAGGAGTGCTTGGATGGCACGGCCAGCCCAGGCATTTCACCGGGATTTCTCCAAAGAACGTGCGCGGGTTCGATCCCCAAAAGCTCCGGCCCGAGAAACCAGTTGGATTTTATCTGGCGGGTTCCGTGGTGCTGGCCATTACCTGCAGCCTGCTTGCCGCCGCTCTGTTGCCCAAATCAGCAAAAAGTCTGCAAAGCGGTCACCTTGATTTAATCTATGTCCTCTATGGTTTGGGAGCCGCCTTCGGAATTTTTTATTTCCTTCGCCAGGCAAAAAAGTTTTTATCTGCCTCGCTGAATCCTCCGCCAGTTTTCAAATTGAATCCCGGTTTCCTTACCCTTGGCGAGCCCGCCGAACTTGAATGGACGTTTGGGCGAAAAGCTTCGAAACTCCAGAAATGGCACATTTTATTGGAGGGTCGCGAGGAGGCTCAAGTAATGGTTGTAGTTCCATCCTTGCATGGAGGCACCAAGGACGAAAAAACCCAAAAAAGAACTTTCCTGCGCATGCCGCTGGCTGAAGTGGAAGCAGACGCTGATAGGTTAACCGGCCTTATCAAGTTTCAAGTTCCCGCAAACACCATGCATTCCTTTGAAGGACGGAAGAGTAAAATCATCTGGTCTTTGCAGGTGGAGAGCTGGCTGGCCAATGGTGAAATGGTGGAACACAATTTCAAGGTGTTCATTCGTCCGAATCCGGGAGTAGCACAGCTATGAGTGACTTGAACATTTCCTTCCATGAACCGCGGATGATCTTCCGCCCGGGAGAATCCTTGAAAGGCCGGGCAATCTGGCATTTGGACAAACCCGCCCGGGCCGTTGAACTTCGTTTGATTTGGTTTACTCTCGGTCAAGTGACATCCGAGGCCAAAATCATCAAGACCCTCTCATTCTCTAAACCGTTGCAAGATGAAGCCAGGGATTTTGAATTCCTTTTACCGCAAGGCCCGTACAGCTATGCGGGCACCTACACTGTGTTAAACTGGGGTTTGGAAATGGTCGTCCTTCCGTCAAAGGAACATAAGCTGCGGACTTTTGAACTTTCTCCTTCTGATGCAGGTGCGTTGCTCTTGTAGATTTAAGACCCTTAGTACAATGCTCAAATATCAACTTAAATTTGGAGGGCTCATTTCCTCATCCGAACCGGCATCAGTCCGAAATGCAGCACCACCCAAATCGGCACCGCAAATATCGCAATGGCAACCAACCGCTCCCACGTCCACGACAGGTAATGTGCCTGAATGGGAAAGATGGTGATCATGAAATAATTGCTAAACCGCGTGTAACCCAGGAACCTGCCATACTTGGGATAACGACCGCGAATGCCGCTGAACAAGGCGATCGCGCCAAACGCCAGCACGAGCAGGGTGACCAATAAAGTGACTGGTTGCATGGCATTCCATTCCACCTTTGGCCCGCCCGGACCACGCGCTTTGAAATACGGATAAAGCCATTGCGCGCCCGCCCAAAGAAAACTGAATCCCGTCTGGATCGCCGTGCGAAAATTCGCCTTCGCCGACGTCATTTCATTCAGCAACAGCGCGAAATAAAGCGGGACAATCCCCCAAACCAGCGACACATGCTCGAACGGCGTCCGAATCAGTTCAACGAATGTGGCCCAATAATTATGAATCATGTGTAATGCGCAAATATTCCGTGCGAATCCACATTAGCTGGACCGCACCATCTCAAACCGATTCCTTGCGCAGGCTGTACCAATCCTGCAACGCCCTCTTCGTCTTCTCTCATTAACCCCCTGCTTTAGCTGGGGGTATGAGCGTATCCATCATGACCCAACCGTTTCAACGGTTTCAGCCGCTCCTCACCCATCCATCATCCCGGCCGAATCATCTCAAACCTATCCCGCGTCCGGCAATACCAATGCGGCGCAGCCATTCGGCCAATCATCGACAACTTGTCACTGCGCACACGCAACGTCTCGGCATCGAAAAATTCATCGCGGATGTGCACCCGCTTCACGAGGCCGATGATTAAACGGTTCTCGCCAATTTGCAACGTGCCCCATTCGGTGCATTCAAGGCTGGCAGGCGCTTCTGCGATATATGGCGGTTTCACTACGGAACTCGGCGCGGGAGTGAGCCCGGCGTGCTGCAATTCGCTCGTGCCATAGGGCAACGAAGCCGCAGACCGATTCATCGCCTCGGCAATGGATTCATCGACCAGGTTCACCACGAATTCATGGTTCAACCGGATGTTGCGGGCGGTGTCCTTGGGCGTGCCATCGTCGCGGTCACCCGGCGCGACCGCCACAATCGGCGGCTCTGCCCCGAATACATTGAAAAAGCTGAACGGCGCGGCATTCACCACACCATCCGGCCCGAGCGTGGTGATCAGCGCAATGGGGCGGGGCGTGACCAGACTGGCAAGAACGGAGTAAGCACGGTCGGCATGCCGACCTTCAAGGTCAAGTTCCATGCTCAGGAATGTAGTCGACAGAGTGTGAATGGCAATCGGGCGCATCTAATGGCGTATTGCCCGAATTGCCCAATGGCCCTCGTGCTTTAATACTTTAAGAACAGTGCCGCTTGCACTCTGCCTCCAATAAATTTTCAAAATAAACCATAAATAAATCGGAGATTAAAAAAGGAAACTATCCGCATTGAAATCGGCCAATGCGGATAGTTTAAAAATACCCATATTTTATGTCGAGCAGAAAGTTCTTGATTGCTCGCCAATCGTCTCAGGCCAAGTGTCGCCTACGCCCGCCGCTCTTTAATCGACTGCACAATATCCGCCACCACTTCCGCCTTTGGCTTCGCGCCGACGTTGCCTTTGCCATGCAAGCGCACGCTGACGGCGTTGGCTTCCATGTCGCGCGGCCCAATGACCAGCATCGTATGAACTTTCGATTGTTCGGCTTCGGCAATCTTGGCTTTGATCGGGTCAGTGCGATAATCGGCTTCGCAACGGACGAAATTCGCGCGCAATTCGTTCACGATGGCCTTGGCGTAATTCACCAGCGGCTCATCATTGCCAAAGGTGAGGACGCGGACCTGTTCGGGCGCGAGCCAGAGCGGGAAATTGCCGGCATAATGTTCGATAAGGAAACCGATGAACCGTTCATGCGTGCCCAGCGGCGCGCGATGAATGCACAGCGGCGTCTTATCCACGTTGTCGCGGTCGCGATACGTCAGGCCGAACTTCGCCGGCACGGCAAAATCCACCTGGTTCGTCGCCAATGTAAATTCCTTGCCGATCACGTTCCAGACTTGCACGTCGATCTTCGGTCCGTAGAACGCAGCTTCGTTTGGCACTTCCACGTAATTGATTTTTGAATCAATCAGCACTTGGCGAACCATGTCCTCGGTCTGCTTCCACAACTCAGGTTCGTTGACATATTTCTTGCCCAGTTCCTCTTTCGAATGCGTGCTGAAGCGCATCTGATATTTTTCCAGACCGAAAATTTTGAAATACTTCAGGTACATTTCGTTTACCGCATTGAACTCGGCGGCGAACTGCTCCGGCGTGCAATAAATATGCGCATCGTTCATGTTGAGCGAGCGCACCCGCATCAAGCCAAACAACTCGCCCGACTGCTCATAACGATAGCAGGTGCCATATTCCGCCAGCCGCAACGGCAAATCGCGATAGCTATGCGGCTCCGCCGCAAAGATGCGATGATGATGCGGACAATTCATCGCTTTGAGGTAATAGCGTTCAATACCTTCATCAGCGCTGGTGCCTTTTTCCTTCAACTCCATTGGTGGAAACATTGATTCCGCGTAATAAGGTAAATGGCCGGAGGTTTTGTACATCTTCTCCTTGGCCAAGTGCGGCGTCTTCACCCGCACATAACCAGCAGCAAACTCCGTTTCCTTCGCGAGCTTTTCCAATTCCTCGACAATCGCGGTGCCCTTCGGCAGCCAAAGCGGCAGGCCAGGCCCGACATATTCCGTATCAATCGCGAACAAGCCCATCTCTTGGCCAATCTTGCGATGGTCCCGCTTCTTCGCCTCTTCCAACATGTTGAAGTAGGCTTCCATCTCCGTCTTGTTCTTGAACGCCGTGCCATAGATGCGCTGAAGCTGCGGATTCTTTTCGTCGCCTTTATAATACGCGCTCGCCACATGCGTCAGCTTGAACGCGCCGATGTTGCCCGTGCGCATCACATGCGGCCCGGCGCAGAGATCAATGAAATCGCCGTTTTTGAAATAAGAGATTGGCTCATTTTCCGGGATGTTCTGGACGATATCTAACTTGAACTTGCTCGGCACTGGACGCTCGGCCAAAGCCGCCAACCGGCCACCTTGCGCGTCTTTGATCGCCTGTTCGCGCGTAACGACCACCTTTTCAAACACCTGATTTTCCTTCGTGACCTTCTTCATCTCCGCCTCGATCTTCTCGAAATCTTCCGGCGAAATGCGATGGCTCAGCTCCACGTCATAATAGAAACCATTTTCCACCGGCGGCCCGGCGGCAAACTGCGCGTCCGGCCACAGGCGCAGGATGGCCGTAGCCAGCACATGCGCGCACGAATGGCGCAAGCGCTCCAGGTCAGTCATCTTATTCCGCTCATCCAGCGTTTTACGTTCCGTCGGTTGTTTTGCTTCGTCCATAAAATTGGGTCAAAAGTTATCAGGCTTTCGGGTCTTCAGGTCGAGAAAAGAAAAACGCCCCGAAGGTCAAGTCGAGGCGTTGGCGTTCACGGTTCTTTTCCCGCGAACGCTAAAGAGTTGTCGTTGTATTCCGGCCAAATGCCATGCCCAAAAGCTAATGAACAGTGCGGATTTTGGCAAATTCAAAGTAGTCAGGCTAAACTACCTTGCATCATAAAACTTCCTTACCCCTTTCAAATCATCCGTATTAATCAAATCCACCTCATCGACCAGCAACTCCGTCCAAAAATTCTCCTGGTCCGGCGCATTCCAAAAACGCACTTGCCGACCCTGCTGATGCGCCTTGGCCACAATCTGTTTCAGCTTTTGCTTTTCCTCGGCGGCCATTACGCCTTTGCCATCCCACTTGAAATGCTTTTTCCAATTCTCACTGATCCACGGCACCAATTCGGATGATGGATTTTTATCCAGGTCCAACAACTTCCCATCTCCCGCGGCATACCGCACCGCATCCGCCGCCAGCATCACGCGCGGATACGGCCCAGTCAGGATCGCCGTGATCGCATTAGTCTCCTTCTTGCCGTCGCGGAACACGCTGAGAATGTCCGAATATTCCTTCAACACTACGCATAACGCCGCATACGTCGTTTTGGCCTCCGTCTTGAAATCAATTAGCAACACGCACTCCGGCCCGTTCGGATAAACCCGCCCGCCATTCTGCTTCACCCGCGCACGTAACGGTTCCAAATAGAGCGATTGCAACGTCCGTTGCGGATCCAACGCATTCGTATCATGCGCCACCAACAATTTGCCATCCACCAAATGAATATCCGCCTCCACGCTGCAAAAGCCCTGTTCCAGCGCATCAAACAAAGGATGCCTGTGCGCGTAATCATTATGCGCGTGAGCGTGGATGAGCGGTATGACCGGCTTCGAGGTCGGAACCGAGCACCCCGCGAATGCTCCATAGAGGAACAACACCAATCCGCAGCCGAGTAATTTTTGCGCCACCTTCATCATTCCACTTTCACATCTTTCCAATAAGCATTGCCCGGAATGCGATCCGGCAGCAGGACGCGTTGATAAAGCCGCAACTGCACTTCCTTCCCGGCGAACGCTTTCAAATCAACTTTGATCTCCTTCCACTTACGCGTTTCAATCGGTGATCCAACACCGCCATCAATTAATTGCTTCAACATCCGCTTGTTACCGCAATACACTTCCAAGTCCCATGCGCGCGTGCCGTCCGCTCCCGCTTGAAACGTAAGAGCGGGCTTGTCTCCCAGCTTCACCTTGCGCCGCAGCACCATACCCCGCACCGGATCACGCGGATAGGTCGCCAGCACATCGCCTTCCAAATGAGTAATCCCGCGGATGCCCCCAACACCACCGCCCGCGCCGCCCAGACCAGCCCGTTCCAACTTCCAATCGGCATTCCAATACTTCGTAAAATCCGCCGTTGAAAATAATTCCGCCGGTTGCGTCACCGGAGTTTGCACCGCGATAGACAACCTCTTGCCCGCAACCCGCGCACCATTTGCCACCAGCAACTGTTCGCCAACCCGCACCGTCCGCTTCGCCAACTCAGAAATCTTCTCATCCACCGGCGGCGTCAAAGGAACATGCCCCATCTCTTTGCCCGCAATCCGGTCGTGCAACGGTTCAACCAGATGCTTCGGCAAACCGCGCATCCCGTGCATCGCCGCGACCACTGCCGCCGCGTTCGCCGCATTGCAATCCGCATCGGTAAAATCTGCCGCGCGATAAACAATGTTCACTGTCTTCAAAAAATCACCTTCACCAAACCAGACACCGATGGCGGCCAGCGCTCCGTTCGGGACCGCATTATTTGTCGCCGGATATTCAATATGCCAGCGGTCTTCCACCGCATCGGCAATCTCCTGCGCGCTCTTGCCCGCTTCCGCCATGGCGATGACCATGTTGAGGCATTGGCGGTAAGGAGAACTCGGATGAATCAACTTCGCCGCTTTGCGCACAATGATTTTCGTGTCCGTCTCCGTAAAGCCCAGGCTGATCATCCCCGCCATGAACACCGCGCCATCCACTGCCTCCGCGTAGCCGTTCACATGACCGTATTCCCGCGCAAGTTTGCCAGCGAGGTTTGGCATCCCCGGTGCCAGCGCGCCATAAACGTCGCTGCTAAATTGCGGCCCAATCGTGTACCAAAGCTTGTTATAACGCGGATGTCCCGTATCCGGCGCCTTGATGCCCTGTGCCAAAAGCCAACGCGCCTGTTCGCTCGAACCCCACGACCCACATGAGTTCTCCTTCCATTGCTGGCCGAGTTGCTCGACGGTCATGTGGATGCCGTATTTCTCGAACCCATTGATCGCGCACATCTCGTAATACCAATCATCGTCCACAATCGCGAACTGCGGCCCCTTCGGATACTGATCCACCCAATGCGTCGAAGCCACCTTGTGCTCAAACTGAAACCCCATCATCGCCGCAATGATCTGCGCATTCCAAATCGCCTCCACCCGATCCTGGTAATCTTCGTGTGAAAGCGTGAGCGTTTTGCCGGAGTGTGAAGACTCACCAGAAGGCGTGGCACAGCCGAGCATGCTGCCCAGCAGTATTAAAAACATGGAAGATTTCCAATTCATAATTGCATCTTCCGGCTCGGGGTCATTCAGTTATTTCGTCCGGGGCCGATTTTTGTATTTCTCGTAAAGCCGCGTGTGGCGACTCTCGAGGCTGACTTCCTTGCCCGCAATCCACATCTGTTTAACGTTCGCGCGAATGTCCAAAATGCTTCCATCCGCGACGAACAGCGTGGCTTCCTTGCCCGGTTCAATCGAGCCGAGCCGGTCCGCCATATTCAGAAGTTGCGCCGGATAAAGCGTCATTCCCTTGATGGCTTCTTCCTCCGGCAAACCAAACGCCACCGCCTGCGCGGCAGAGTAGGGGAGGTTCTTGGTCAACGCGGCATTGAAACTATCCGCGCCCTCGCTGAAAGCAACCTTCACCCCCGCGCGTCGCAGCAATTCCGGCGTGCGAAAATGCACGTCATACGCATCCCAATCATGCGTCGGTTGCTTGAATACATTTTCGAAAATGACCGGCACCTTGCTCGAAGAAAGAACATCCACCGCCATCCATGCCTCATTCCCGCCCACGAGTACGATCTTATATTGATTCGTCTGCGCCCAGCGCAGGGCCGCCTTGATCTGCCGAAATTCCTCCGCATGGACCATGATGGGGATCTCGCCGCGCACGACCGGCAGCATCGCTTCCCACGGCGGATTGATGCCCGGGTCAGGCGTGCCATTCTTTTTGATGGCGTCACGTTCCTTCGCATAAGCGTGGGCTTCGTGAAAGAAATCATCCAGTGCATTGATCTTCGCCGTGCGTTCCTTCGCCTGGTCTTCGAGTGATTTATATTTGGACTGGTCCTTGAATTTCTCCTTCGGCTTCGTGTCGAGCGTCATCTCCGGCCAATAAACGTGAAAGGCCGCCGGACGCTTTATAGTCATCTGCTCAGTCGTCCAGCCATCCAACGCAATCACGCCCGAAAGCCCCCCCATCACGCCACCTTGCGGCGCGGGTTCGGCGTGCGCGATGCCATTGGCGCGACTGACCGGCAGCAATTCCGAATCCGGATTGACCGCAATCCACGACTGCACATCCGGCCGGTAATCGCCCACTTCCGCCATATCCCGCGTCGAGCGCACTGCTTCGATTTCCGTAAGCCCCAGCGCGCTATCCAGCGCAATCAAGCCGGGATAAAGATGCTGGCCATTGAGGTCAACTACCTTATTAGCGGACTGCGTGAGATTCGTTCCCACCGCCTGGATTTTATTTCCGTTAATCAAAACCTGCCCATGCGTAAGTGTCTCACCGGAAACTGTATGAACAATCGCGTTGCTCAACAGCAAAGATTCTGCCGATGCGCCTACAGTGCCAATGAAAAATAAAACGGCAACTGCCAGCAAAGGTAGGGCTCGCTGTCCCAGCGAGCCATGCGGTGGGCTTGTCTGCGGTGCGGTGAGGACACCGCGCCCTACCGTCTGCGCGTTCTGGAAAGAGTTGATGGCACGTAGTCTCATCCAATTATTCCTCATGCTCATCCAAACAATGCCGTTCCCTTCCATCATACATATGTTCCAGTGAACGGCGGAAAAACGATTTGTCATCGGAGCTGCCGTCGCCTGAGCCATCCGCATCGGAAAGCTTGGCGAGTTTCTTGGCCTTGGCGATAAGGTCGTTTCGTTCTGTCGCAAGCGCTTTGGCGCGTGCCGGTTCCAGGCTATAATCAAAATATTTTTTGCCCTCAATCCAGGTTTCCAAACAGACCGTCCCGGAATCCAGCGGGTTCTTCGACCAAAGCACGAAGTCCGCATCCTTCCCCGGTTCGAGCGAGCCAACGCGTTGATCGATGCGCAGTTGCTTGGCCGGATTGAGCGTGACGAACTTCAAAGCTTCCTCCTCCGATGTGCCGCCGAACTTCACGGACTTCGCAGCTTCGAGATTGAGATGCCGCGCGAGATCGCTCGAATCAGAATTAAGCGAGACGAGCACGCCCCGGTCCCGCATCAAGCTGGCATTATACGGAATGGCATCATAAACCTCGACCTTGTAAGCCCACCAATCCGCAAACGTGGATCCGCCCGCGCCGTGCTTCGCGATTTCATCGGCAACCTTATAACCCTCCAGCACATGTTGAAACGTGCCGATCTTCACGCCGAATTGTTCCATCAACCGCATCAGCATCAAAATTTCATCCTGCCGATACGAATGGCAATGAATCAACCGCTTGCCCTGGATGATTTCGCCAATCGCTTCCAGTTCCAAATCACGACGCGGTGCCAGGCCACCCGATTTGTTGAAGTCGGCCCATTCCTTCAAGTATTGCTGTGCAGCCGTAAACCGATTGGCAAAGAAGGTTTGTACGCCCATGCGCGTTTGCGGAAAGCGGGTCACGGCTTTGTCACCCCAATTCGATTGCTTCACGTTTTCGCCAAGGGCAAATTTAATTCCCTGCGGAGCCGCCGCGAATTTCAAATCTTCCGGCGCTTCTCCATCCCGCAACTTGATGACGCAATTTTGTCCACCAATCGGATTAGCCGACCCGTGCAATTGGTTGGCAACGGTTAACCCACCGGCAAGTTGCTCGTAAATATTGTCCGTGTCTGAATTCACCACATCCCCGATGCGCACCATCGCTGAAGAGGGCAGGGTGGATTCATTCACATCCCCAATGATCATGCTGTGACTGTGGCAATCAATCAGCCCCGGCGTGATGTTGAGACCATCCCCTTTGATCACCGTTGTTTTCTCCGGGACGTCTTTATTCTCGAATAGATGCGCTCCAATCCTTTGAATTTTCCCATCTTGTACAAACAAATCTGCATGCTCCAGCTTCCCTTGCGGCCCACAGGTCCACAGTGTGGCGTTACGGATAAGCAATGCCGGAGGATTGCTGATGACACCACGTCCTTCCAATGGTGGATGTGCGAGGCGTTTCTGCAATTCCTTCAACTTCGCCAGCTTCTTTTCCTTCTCTTCCTGTTTCTTGTCGTCCTTCGGCTTGTCCTCTTTTGTGGAAGTTTTGGCTTCGACTTTCGTGTCTGGTTTGGGCTTATTTGGATCGCCTTCTTCGGGTGTTTCCGGTTTTACCCCTTCCTTCTTCTCCTCAGCTTTGGTGTCCTTCTCTTCTTTACCCTCCTCCGGTTCGGAAGGCACGCGATAGAACCGCCCATCAATCCACACCGATTGGACTTTCGCTTCCGGGTCAAAATACCCTTTGCCATTCACAACCGTCAGGTTCGCCTGTTTGCCCGGTTCGATTGTGCCCAGCAAATTATCCAGACCGCAAAGCTTCGCTGGAACAGTTGTGAGCGCGGCGAGCGCATTGGTTTCTGAGAGCCCGCGATCAACGGCGAGCCGTACGTTTTTTCGAAAATCTTTTTTCTCCGTTAAACCGTAAGTAGTGAGGGCAATTTCAAGTCCCTGATTGCGCAACACGGCGGCGTTCTCCGAAGCCCAATCCCAGGCACGCAATTCGTCGAGATCCACCTGGCTCCAATCATCGTCATTCGGCATTTTTGGCAGCACGGGAAAATTCAACGGCACAATAAAGGGCACGCCCGCCGCCTTCGCCAATTCCGGACGGCGCCATTCCTGCCCGCTGGAGACCATGTAAAAATTGAGATCCAACTCATGCGCAATGCGAATGGCGCGATCCATGAGCAAAGCATCTCTGGGCTCGAACACTACATGCATTTTCTTTTCAGTGGCTGGCGCAAGTGCTTCCTTGGCGAGATTGAAAGCCGGTCGTGGGCGCGTGTTCGCATGCTTTTGATAATCCGCCTGGTCGAGCAGATAATGTTGGGCATCGAAAAAACTTTGCCGCACCACCGCAATCACCCCCATAAACGATTCTGGATAAACATCTTCCTTGCGGTTTTCCAAGTCGAAAGCGACATGCTGAAAAACATCCGGCTTGATGATCGCGCGATTGGGTTCAGCATCCGACAGCGCAACGAAAGCGCTGGTGCCACGAATAATCCCTTTGCCGGGAACGATATTGGCCGTGGTAAATCCGAGTTCGCGCAGCTTCTCAATTGCCCTCGGGTCGGGCGAGAAAGTGCGGACCATGCGCCGTTCAGGAGTGACGACACCGACTTCGTAGCCCGGGCCTTCGGTTTCACGCTGCTGCGGATTGATGCCGAAAAATTTGATTCCCCCTCCAGTCAGGCCCAAATCCTTCTTGTCCGGCTTCTCTTCATTTTTATTTTCCAGTGCCAGATAAGGATCGATAAACCCGGCATAAATCGTCATCCCTTTCATGTTCCACACCCGTGCATCCGCCGGTGGCGTGATGTCCTTGCCCACTTGTTCGATGTAACCATCACGGATGATAATCGTGGCAGAATCGAGAGTTTCACCCGGCTTTACCACGACTTTGGCATCCACGAGCGCATGAACCCCGGGCGGCACGGGACGAAATCCGGGCGCGACTATTTCGGTCTGCGCGGCATGGAGGCCACCGCAGAAGGCGAGCAGCGCAAGAACGAACAGGACGGTGCGAAGAAGATTATAACGTTGAACGAACTTGGTCATCGGTTCTCATTCATTATGCAAATGGAAAATGTCTATACAAGGGAAGTTTAGGGGCAGGGGGAGCGAAATCTTTCGATGACGAAATGGAGACGGAGGTACAGAATTACCGGCGGCATTAAACAGTGTTTTATCATCCACGGGGAAGAATCCCAAGCCCTGGCGTTTGGAGAAACCTTGAACCAGATGAAACCTCAGGCCGAGGGGATTGTCCCGGAATATAAACAAGTTGTCTCAATTTAAGGCACCCAAGACTGAAGATGCCAAGGCTTTGTAGTCCTGAAATGATTGGCCCGGCTTATGCTCAAGACAGAGTCAAGAACGCTGACATGAAAATGAAAGTTTCACGCAAATCGGGTTTTACGCTGATTGAGATAATGATCGTGGTTGCGATCATCGGTCTCTTGGCGGCGATTGCACTTCCGAATTACGTCAAGGCGCGCGATACTTCACGGTTGAATGTCATTTATAATAATTTGCGCGTGGTGGAAGATGCCAAGGAGCAATGGGCGCTCGAAACCCATCAAATTAACGGCACCCCTGTGCCGGATTTGACCATAGTCTCCAACTATCTTCGCGGGGGAACGGTTAAAACTGTCATTCGCGAACTCTACGTGCCCAATCCCGTAGGCACTCCTGCTGGTGCTGCTCTTCCTGCCGGTGTCGGTTTAGGCACTTATGCCCCGGGGTCGTTTATCCCGATGAGGACGAACTAACTCTTCTGGTTGAAAACTGGCATCAACGCGCCCTCGACTCCAAGTTCTTCCGTCGAATAGAGGCAGTTTTTAAACTTCCTTCTCGTCCATCAACCTGGCCAGGTCCATGCGGATTTGTTGCAATCTTTTCTGATCCTCATATTTGGTTGCGGCGAGGACCATGGCTACTTCGCGAGGGAGTTTAACGGTGGAAGCACCTGTCCCGGCGTGTTGCCGGATTTTTAAATCAATCATTTCTTCGATCAATTTCGCCAATCCTTCGCTTTGCATAAATTTGCCTTTGGTTAGTTTGCAATCAAGGCAGCATAAGCAATGCCTGACAAAAAGCGGGCGGTTCAGGCGGCGTCAACAGGCCAAACTGTTGAATGGCTAATCGCGGAAATTCTGGAATTGGAGGGCGACCGGAAAGTCATGGCCCTGGACTGCGGCAATCACTGATTGCAGATCATCCCTGCTTTTGCCGGTGACCCGGACTTGATTGTCTTGAATCTGCGTGGTGACCTTCAACTTGGTGTCCCGAATAAAGCTGGTCACCTGCTTGGCCACGGTGGTCTCAATGCCCTGCTTGATTTTAATGGTCTGGCGGGCATGCCCAAGAGGGGAGATGTCCGGCTCACCCTTTTCAACGCTTTTCAGGCTGATCTGGCGTTTGGCAAGTTTGCTCATCACCATTTCCACGAGCGTGGTGACACGGAATTGATCCTCGGCGCTCAGTTTGATCTCGCTTTTTACCAGGAGAATCTCGGCTTTGCTCCCTTTAAAATCAAAGCGGTTGGCCAACTCTTTATTGGCCTGGTTTACGGCGTTCTCAATTTCCATCGAATTAACTTCTGAAACGATATCGAATGAAGGCATGCCGTAAAATACGGCGGATGTCATAAAAGAAAAGCGGAATTGCACGGGAGCAATCCATGGTCTTGCAGCAACGGGCTTTATTATTGACCTTTTCCAAAGGCCAAGGCTACGTTTGCCAGCATGCCGCGAAATGATATTTCACGAAATTGATGAATTTCGGCCGGTGGCTTCAGCCGGATTCGCGGTAATCGAAACACATTGTTATTCATGCCTAAGAGTTCCACGAAAACTCCGCTGTCTTTGGCTCTTTGGATCATTCTCTGCGCTTTTTTAAATTGCGTCGGCTGGGCTCTTTCAGCCATCCACCAACTCAATGTGCTTGGCTACGGCTGCTTTATTGTCATCGGGATAATCATTGGGATGATCTGGTGGAAACATGCCCGGCATAATTTTTCGCCATTCAGCTTTTACAAACAGAAGCACCGTTTTAACCGCTGGTTTCCCCGTGCTTTTTTGATCCTGGCCTGCCTCGCGCTGCTGGGAGGAATTCTCCACGCCCCCGCCAATTACGATGCCTTGGCTTATCGTTTGCCGCGTATTCTTCATTGGCTGGCTGTGGACCACTGGCATTGGATCCACACTGAATTTAATCGCCTCAATACTCGTGCCTTTGGATTTGAATGGTTGGCGACTCCGTTGCTGGTGTTTACTCGAAGTGATCGGCCGGTTTTTTTGATCAACCTCATTTCTTTTCTGCTGCTGCCGGGCCTCTGCTTTAGCATTTTAACCCGGTTGGGTGTCCAACGACGGGCTGCCTGGTATTGGATGTGGCTGCTGCCCACCGGCTATGTTTTCCTGCTTCAAGCAGGCAGCTTGGGCAATGATTTATTTGGCGTCATCTTTGTGCTTGCCGCAATGGACTTTGTCTTAAGAGCCTGGGTATCGCGCAGTTACTCTGACATCTGGCTTTCCATTTTGGCCGCGGCGCTATTTACCGGAAGCAAGATGAACAACCTGCCGCTATTGCTGCCCTGGCTCATTGCTTTTTTGCCCTCGCTGCGCTTGCTGGCTTCCCGGATTGTAATCACCACTGGCGTTTGTGCCGTCGGAGTTGCCTGCTCGTTTCTGCCGATGGCGGCCATAAATTACAAGTATAGCGGCGACTGGACCGGGTTCACGGCGGAACATTTGGTGCCCCAGTCTGGAGCCTATGGATTGCATTTGGTCCATAACAGCGTTGCGCTTGTTATCCAAAATTTGGCTCCTCCCATATTCCCCTTTGCCAAAGCCTGGAATGAAGCCGTAATCAGGCATTTTCCCGCCAGCTTGATGGCGCGGTTGGAAAGCTTTTTTGAACCGAGTCAAGCCCATCTGGCATTGGGCGAAATCGCGGTGGAAGAGTTTGCCGGATTGGGCTTCGGGGTAAGCGCCCTTATTCTCATCAGTCTGCTGGCGCGAATTGTGTATTCCAAAAAGGCGGTCGCAGTGCCACCCAATTTCCCGGGAAGCAATCTAGTCCGGTGGGCGATTCTGCTCTCACCGTTTTTCTCCCTCTCGGTATATATGGTCAAGTCCGGGCTATCCGGCGAAGCCCGCCTGGTTTCTTCTTATTATGGACTACTGGTGCCGGTGCTCCTCCTGGGAGGCGCTCAGGCGTGCATCGTCAAGGCGCGATGGTGGAAGATTTGCGCTGCGATGGTTTTTCTGTTGGCAGGATTATTGGTGGTTATTTCACCTGCGCGCCCACTTTGGCCCGCACAATATCTGCTTGCACGGGTTCACTCGAACAATCCCCTGGTCAACCGTGCGCGGCTGGTTTATTCGGTGTACAGTGAGAGAGCAGATGGATTTGCTCCGGTTCGAAAGGTGCTTCCTGCCGGAATCGATGTATTGGGGATGATTACCGCGGACGACTTGGAGACATCGCTCTGGCGTCCCTTTGGCTCACGGCGAATAGAACACGTAACCCATACAGACACTCCGGAGGATTTGCGTCGGCGAGGTATCCATTATGTGCTGATCAGCTCGCAGCAGTTCGCCGTTTATTTTAAAGGGACAGTAGAAGAGTGGCTGTCAAACAACCACGCCGAACTGGTGCAAAAATTTCCTTTGAAACTTCGGGCCGCCCAACCTCCGGTGGATTGGCTCTTGGTTCGGATCAATCATTAAGAGTTCCCGTTGAACTTCAACTCATTCGCAATGTGGTAATCTTCAAATGCGCTCTTGTCCGGCTTATCACGAGAAAGCCTTTGCTGGCAGCTATTGTCGAGGTGAGCTTGTCTGAACGCGATTTGCACACCGTCCGTTTTGACGTAAGTTCCCCCGAAAGCATGGCCAGACGGAGTTTGCCAGGGGGTGATGTCCTTCCAGGGCATAAAAGTAAATTCCCGCGCCCAGATACATCGTGCCGTCCGGTGCGAGCGTGGGCGCAACTAAAATATCACTTCCCAACCACAGCGTAGATTTTACTTCCCCGTTGCGATCAAGCCCGACCAGGAGGCCGCCCAGTCCGAAGTAGATGGTGCCATCCGCTGCGATGACGGGCGAGGAATAAATTGTTCCATTTGCGCCTCCCCACTTCTTCTTCCCTTCCGGAGAAATCGCAACCATATGCTCATTGACGCCGATATAAATAGTTCCATCTTCGTCGAGAACTGGTGATGATTCCTGGACTCCGCCAGTCCACAACTTCCATTTCAGACTCCCATCGGCATTAAGCGCGTAAAAGAATCCATCCATTGAACTGAAATAAATCACCCCTTCGGAATTCAATGCGGGCGCCGTGCTAATCGGGCCGCCCGTTGCGAATTCCCACTTCTTGCTGCCATCCGGTCTTAAGGCGTAAAACTTCTTGTCGTGTGAACCAAAGTAGACGGTGCCATCGGACCCAACTGCTGGCGACGAATCAATCGGGCCGCCCGTTGCGAATTTCCACTTCCGGGTGCCATCCGGATTAATAGCATAGAACGATTGATCCCATCCTCCAAAATAAATCGTCCCATCCAGTGCAATCGCGGGAGAGGAATCAATCCAGCCACCCGTGATTAAAGACCACCTTTTCCTGCCATTGGGCGCAACGGCATAAAAATGCCTGTCCCGGCTGCCGAAATAAATCGTGCCGTCGTCACCCAGCGCAGGAGAAGATTTGGTATCCGATGATCCTATCCGAAAAGACCACTTGATGAGACCTTGGGACGTGAGGGCGTGAAGCTTGCCATCTAAAGCCGCCACATAGAGGGTCCCATCCTGGTCCATGGCAGCGGAGGCTTCGTGATAAAAAATGCCTAGATTGGTTTTCCACAGTTCTTTTCCTGTTTCTGCTCCCGAAGCGCTCCCGAGGGCAGCAAGAAGAAAACCTGCAATGGCAATACCTGACACAATCCTCATAATAGATACCCTAATGGCGGCGGCTTGTTGCCAGCAAGCGGATTCAACTTACAGGAGAGTAAAGTCACCAGCATTGGACGCCATTCAAACTGAACAAAAAGTAATCAGCGGTGTCTTTAAGTGAATGTTTTCTCCGCTGATGCACCATGATATGTGCCGTGGTTCTCTCGAGTTGACTCAGGGATAAAGGTTACCGAAGGCGGGAACCGTCAGGTCTTCGTTGACTCACGATTGAGGTTACCGAGGTGAGTGAAGAAGTTCTTGAGTTTTCGTTCAATGCTTTTCTTCAACTCA
>JAQGPC010000001.1 GCA_028293285.1 Pedosphaera sp. | reverse complement strand
AGAATTCCTGCACTTGGGGGAACAGCTTCTTCGCATGGGCCATTTCCGCCGCCACATTGTCCGCCGAGCGAACGCGGTATTTATGTCCACCGATGGTTTGCGGCCAGAGGCAAAAGCTGCATTGCGCGGGGCAACCACGACCGGTGTAGAGCGAAACGTAGGGGTCTTTGAGATAGCCGATTGAATACTTCTCAATCTGCAAATCGCGTTTATAGACGTCCGTCACCCACGGGAGCGAATCCATGTCGGAAATCATCTCGCGCTCGGGATTGTGCGCAATCTTGCCGTCTTTCCAATAGGACAAGCCGGTCACTTCACCCAGGGGACGGCCTTCCGCAACTTCCTTGCAGGTGAAATCAAATTCCTTGCGGCCAACCCAGTCAATCGAACGCGAAGCTTTCAACGTTTCCGTGGGCAAAACGGCGGCATGCGCGCCGACGAAGCCAATAGTGGTGCCGGGCTTCTGTTCCTTGATGGCTTCCGCCACCTTGCAATCGTTTTTCAACGAGGGGGTGGAGGTGTGAATGATGACGTGATCGTAATTCTTCGCCTCGACCAGACAGGTTTTGACGTCAATATCGTGCGGCGGACAATCCATCAACTTGCTGTTCGGCACCAGCGCGGCGGGTTGCGCGAGCCAGGTCGGGTACCAAAACGAACGGATTTCGCGTTTCGCTTGATAACGGGCACCGGCACCGCCATCGAAACCGTCAAATGACGGAGGACTTAGAAATAAGGTCTTCATTCTGAATTAACTGTTCCTGCTGATTGTTAAAATATTTGGCTAACCTTGCCAAACATTGAAATTTCCCGCACCACTCGTTTAGACGTGGTTCTAGGTATCCTTCTTGATCTTCGCCAGCAATTCGTCTCGCTGGGTCGTATCACCAGAGCCGCAACCGCCGCCGCCTTCGGCATGGCTATGGTCGTGGTCCTGCGGTTCCGCTTTGCGAGAGAAGGCAGCTTGTGCTCCGTTCATCGCCGCACGGGGCGAATTAATAGCTGCCTTGGCTTCCGCCAGATGGCCTTTGCCGATGGTCATGCCGTTGAAGGCATTCACTTTCGCGCCTTCGCGATACGGCTGGGGCTTCGCGCCGAAATTATATTTAATGTTCTTCCAATTATCGCCGCGCTGATAGTTGGTGCCAAGTGCGCCACTGGGATCATAGCCGCAATGAACCATGCAGTTTTCACAACGCGGGTCACGGGCAACGCCGCCCACCACGCCGTATTTGGTCCAATCCACCGTGTCCAACATCTCTTGATACTTGGGATAATGCCCATCGGTCATGAGATAGCAGGGAGCTTTCCAACCTTTGACATTGCGGGTGGGAATGGCCCAGGCGGTGCAGGTCAAATCGCGTTTGCCGGCCAAAAATTCCTGATAAACCGGCGTGCCAAAAATGGTGAAGCGCTGGCCCCACTCTTGAATCTTGGCAAACTTTTCACGGGTCATCTTGCGCGTCAGGAAGAAATCTTCCGGCTGCTTGTTGAGCCGCTTGACCATGTCCTTCTTCGCGGCATCGTATTCGTAACCGGGAGAAATCGTATGGCCGTCCACTTCGAGCGAAGAAAAATACTCGAACATCTGCTCGATTTCCTTCACTTCAGTCTCTTTATACACGGTCGTATTCGTCGCGACCTGATAGCCGAGGAACTTGGCCATCTTGATGGCTTCCACGCATTCCTTGAAAACCCCTTCGCGCTCCACGATCAAATCATGGGTGTATTCGAGACCATCCACATGGACGTTCCAATACTGCCACTTGCTGGGATGAATCACCGGGCGACCATCGCTCTTACCTTTGCGGATGGTTTCAGCTTCCTTCTCGGTCACCAATTTGTCTTCCACCAATTTAGCCAATTTGGGCTCGAGGTTGGGGCTGTAAATGCTGGCAAGATAATCGCGCATTTTTTTGCGCATGAACATGCCGTTGGTGCAGATGTAAACGATGCGTCCCTGCTGGAGCAGACCATCCACCAACTCTTCAATCTTGGGATAAATCAACGGTTCACCGCCGCAAATGGACACCATCGGGGCATCGCATTCCGTCGCTGACCCCAAGCAATCTTCAAGAGACATCATGTCCTTGAGACTGGTGGAGTATTCACGGATGCGACCGCAACCAGTGCAAGTCAGGTTACAGGTGTGGAGGGGTTCAAGTTGCAGCACCATGGCAAACCTGGGTGTGCGCAACATCTTGTGCTTAATGATATGCCTGGCGATTTTAGCCGTCAGGGCCAAAGGGAAACGCATAATTTCTATTGAGCTTGGGCTACCTGCTGAACTGGTTCTCCGGGTGGAACAGTAATGTCTTGCGATGGATCTTTAGGTTCGGCCTTGAGTATGCCTGGCAGGAAAAACGACGCGGGTGATACGCTGTGCGAAGCATTGATGCCACCGCAACCCGTGAGCACGGCCAGCATTAACGCTGGCATAAGCAAATACTTCAAAAATTTCCAATGTAACTTCACTTATTAGTCAGTATAGTTTTTGTGTTTATGTTAGCAACACCTAATTCATGGGGTCGGGAACCCACAAAAAGGTCCAATAAGGGCCTTAACGCCCCCTTTTCTAAAACCTTCTGGTGTTGTTGGTTGCTAATCTGGATATTCCCTTTTCTTTTTGCAGGCGCAATTTTTGCACAAACTAATTCCGCAGCCACCAATCAAGTCACTATTGCCAATTTGTCCAAGCGAGCAGAACGGGTCTATCAAGCAGCCCGCACCCGGTTGCAATCCACGCCCAATGATGCCGAAGCCGCCTGGCAATTTGGACGCGCTGCCTTTGATTGGGCGGATTATGTCACCACCGACAAGGAACGGGCTGACATTGCCCAACAAGGCATTGCCGCCTGTCGCAAAGTCATTGAAAAAGACCCGGAGTCTGCTGTGGGCCATTACTATTTGGGCATGAATTTGGGACAACTCGCTCGCACCAAGGATTTAGGCGCATTAAAAATCGTCGATCAAATGGAAGCGGAATTTAAAATCGCCCTCAGCCTGGATCCTAAACTGGATCACGCCGGCCCCGATCGCAATCTGGGTTTGCTCTATCGTGATGCGCCGGGCTGGCCGGTGAGTATCGGCAGTAAAAGCAAATCGAAGACCCACCTCCAAAACGCTCTTAAATTAGCTCCTGAGTACCCGGAAAATTTGCTGAATGTGATCGAAGCGGACCTCAAGTGGGGTGACAAGAATGGCGCCATTCGCGAACTTAAAAAACTGGATGAACTTTGGCCGACCGCTCGCCAGGAATTCGCTGGCGATGCCTGGATTTCAAGTTGGGCGGATTGGGAAAAACGCAGGGGTATTTTACAAAAGCATGTCTCCGCCACATCCAAGGCGCTGCAACCGCCGCACGAAAAACCCTGATTAAACCGGCACTACTGCCGTCCAACAATTCGCGCCAAACTTTTGTTTAAACTTCTCCACCAGTTGCTCAGCCGCAGTCTGACTGGCGGCCAAGGCAAAAGTTGTCGAACCACTTCCAGACATGAGTGTGGCCGCCGCTCCGTTTGCCCGCAGGAATTCCTGAAAAATCGCCAGCAATGGGTATTTTTCCAATGCGGGCGCTTCGAGCGAATTGTAAAATTCACTACCCACCTGCGTGAGATCAACAGTTTGTAACAACTTGATCAATCTTTCTGCGCGACCGGGTTGGCCATTAAGCGCCTGGGGAAATTGCGCCAGGGTTTGGTAAGCCCATGCGGTGGCAATGCCAAAGCCGGGATGGATTAGCACAAATGCAGAACCACGCATCGCCGGGAAGAAATCCAACGGTGTGATTTTCTCACCGCGTCCCGTCGCCAGCGCCGGTTTGTTTTGGAGGAAAAAAGGAATGTCGGAACCGAGTCGCGCCGCGATCACCTGCAACTGCTCGCCTGAGAGTGGCTGACCGAAAACTTCATTAAGACCGAGCAAGGTCACCGCCGCATCACCGCTGCCGCCGCCCAAACCCGCTGCCTGCGGAATCTTTTTTTCCAAATGAATGCGGACTCCTTCAGAAATACCAGCAGTCTCCAAAAATGCAGTCGCCGCGCGATGGACCAAATTTCTTGAATCCGTTGGCAGACTGGCATCGCTGCATGTCATTTCCACTCCCTGCCCCACGCACGAGAAGGTCAGGTCATCGGCAAGATTGACCGGATGCATCACGGTTTCCAATTCATGGAAACCATCCGGGCGTTTGCCGAGAATGTTAAGCAGAAGATTAACTTTGCAGGGCGATTGTTTTTCCAGCGTCATGGGCAAAAAAAAGCGCCAACACGGAATGTTGGCGCATGGATAAAATCTAAAACTTAGTTATCAAAAACGCGGAAACGGCTGCCCGGGAACCAGGGCGCTACATCGCCGCCGCTAAAGCCCATGGATTGATCGTTATCAAAGATTGAATCAGCCCATTTGCGAGGGCGGAAGGAATCTGGATACTGTGGACGGGGACTGAGATAATCCGTGAAAACTGGATCATACGGCGGAAACGGCGCCGTCACCACTTCATAAAGACCTACCCCGGTGCGGGCTAAAGTCTTGTTGACACCACGAACAAAGCCGGTGGAAATGCCGGTGTCCGGCCCGTCAAAAATACCACCTTGTTCAACAGACCGCTGGAATTCATTTCCGCGGACGATTTCTGTCATGTTGCCCAAGCCGCGTCCGAATTTTTGTTCAGTACCGGCACAACCCACGCCCAATACAGCCGTCAGGGCGAGCGCACCCAGGAGAGAGAGAGTTTTACGCATAAATGTGTGAACTATTAATTTAATCGTATCGGGATTGATTAAATTGTAAAGCGCTTTTCGATTCATTGGGGCTTTATCCCCATGCCATTAAAAATCAACCGGCATCAATGATACCATCAGCCATTGCTTGCCGTTTCTTTTCCTGTCGTTCCCAATACCAGGCAATCCAAACACTGATTTCAAAAAGAATCTGCAGCGGCAAGGCCATCAAAACCTGGGTGACTACTTCCGGGGTGGTCAGAACCGCGCCCAAAACGAAGTTGATGACGATCATGTAAGGACGGGCCTTTTTCAAAATTTGATAGTTCAGAAGACCCAACTTTACCAACACAAGGATGACCACTGGCATCTCAAATCCCAAGCCCATTCCCAGCATGAATTTGCAGACAAAGCCGATATACTCCCCCGCTTTCCATGAGGTCGCTGTGAAGCCCAGCCAATTGGAGTAAGCCTGTGAAGCAGCCAGGGCGATGGGCATTAGAATAAAATAGCAAAAGCAGACGCCGATAAGGAACAATCCAAAACCAAATCCCAAACCGCGATAGATATATTTTTTCTCATTCATTTTCAGCGCGGGAAAAATGAACTGTGAGAGGAAGTAAAAAATAAAAGGAGACGCGATGGCAATGCCGGCATAGAGAGCGACGTGGAAAGCCGTCAGGAACGCCTCAGCAGGACTCAGATTAATCAAGTCGATGGCTAAGTGCTGGGATCTTTCTGCTGCGTCCGGGGCGTCATCCACCCGCAATGCAAGCACTTGAATGGAATTAGTCCCATTGGGAATGGAAACCGGCTCCAACTGCATGGCCACAAAGCGATTGGTGCCAAGACTAACGAGTTTCTGCTGCTCGCTAGTCAGGGTATAAACGCCCAACCGGTTGGTTCCGAAGGAAAGAGTGACGACCTGATTGGTGCCGGGGTAAGTAATCTTGGCGCGTTTCAACGGCCACTTCAGCACCTCCACCACGTAATTACCTGCCAGAAGACAAACAACGACAGCTATGGCGACACAGGCACCGCTCTTGATGAGCATCCAGCGCAGGTCTTCAAGATGCTCCAGGAAAGATTTGACCGGCCCGCCTTCTTCCTCGTCGGAGAAACGACCCTCTTCGGGCTCATATGCCATGGTATATCCCTGCTAACCCCAAAAATCAGGCTTTCTGGCCGGGAGCAGATTGCGGAACCGTATGCTCGGTATCAGCGGCAACCGTGGAAGTGGGAGGCAAACGCTTGGCTGGAGGAGCCGGAGTCTCTTCCATCGCGCTGTGCATATCTTCGGTGACCTCGCGGGTCGCCTTCTTAAATTCCTTGATGCCCGTGCCCAGACCCTTGGCCAATTCAGGCAGTTTCTTGGCACCGAACAAAATCAATACGAGAGCGAGAATGAGAATGATTTCGCCGCCGCCGAGATTAAATAATCCTAACATGGTGTTCATAGACTTAGATTCGTTATAAAAGGTTACGCCAAGGCGCGATATTAGTAAAGCTTCAAAACCGCGCCTTGGCGTTAAGTGTATCTGCCTGTAGCAGAGCTACTACGCCTCATCAAGGAGGCGTTAGGACGATAAAATCATCACGCCGGTTCTTCGAGAAAGCTGACTCGTCATGCCCTTGAACCGCAGGCTTGTCTTCGCCGTAGCTCACCGTGTCCACGCGGCGAGGATCAATGCCCATGCCTACCAGAGCTTCCCGCGCTGCCAAGGCACGCCGTTCACCCAGCGAGCGATTATATTCTTCCGTGCCGCGTTCATCGCAATTGCCTTCCACTCTGACGGCGGCGTTGCCATTACTCTTCAAATAACTTGCCACTTCGCTCAATTTGGGCTGCTCACTTGATTTGATGGAAGATTTGTCGAATTCGAAATAGACGCTGGAAGCTTTCAAAGCGTCGGCATTTTCCTTCCAGCCGGTATGAGATGGTTCGTTGGGTGCAATGCCTGTTTCACCAAACTTGGGAGTGGTTTCACCATTAATTAAAGGTGGCGGCAGAGAAATTGGAGGAGCAGTTTCAAGGGGTTTGGACTCCCCTATTCCCGAGCGCGAGCCCGGCAGATTTGTGACCCCAATGGGCCTCTTTTTGCAACCGACTGCGAGCACTGTCAGGGCTAACCCTAACACCATTAAATTACCGACTTTTGTGAGTTTCATTTGATTGATTTTTTTGGGAAGGCCTATCTAGCCCAACTGGGTTGTGAATTACTTGAGTTGCTTCCCGAAACCCGGGAAACATCCTTGACTTGTTTCGTTGGCACGTCAAGCAAAGAGAGCACGCGATTTCCGCCTTTGCGTTGCGCAAAAATAACCGTCCTGGAATTCGGCGCCCAACTCGGATCTTCACCGGCCACCAGCACTGTTGCAGCACCTCCTGCTGCAGGAACAACGCAAATTTCAAAGCCACCCATCTGGGCAGTAAATATAATCCACTTTCCATCCGGCGAATAATCCGGTTCGGAAGGATTGGAAACTCCGGAGGTGGGAATCCGTTGCGGCTCTCCCCCATCCACGGAAACTTTATATAACGCACGACGCTCGTTGATCTTGGAAGCAAAGCAGATCCAGCGTCCATCCGGCGACCAGCAAGGTGAGGATTCATCTTCGCGGGTCTTGGTCAGCCGCTTCAAATTATTTCCACTGGCATCAGTGATGTAAATATCCGGACTACCATCTTTGCTCAACACCATGGCGACTTTACTGCCGTCCGGCGATACCGCCGCTGCCGTATTGAGGCCGGCATAATGAGCAAAGTTGCGCCGTTCACCTGTGGCCAGGTTTTGATAAAAAATGTTGGGCGTATTCAGTTTGTAGGTGGTGTAATAAAGCGCCAAGCGGCCCGGCACCCAGCATGGTGCAGCCACAATGGTATTATCACTCGTCACCGCCTGTGGGTTATGACCGTCAAAATCAGCGATATAGATTTCACTATGCGCGCCGGTATCCACCTTGAACGCCACGCGGGTTTCCGCGATTCCATTCACACCTGTCAGTTTCATTACCACATCATCCGATAACCGATGTGCCTGTGCGCGTATGTTCGCGCCGCTATAAGCCTTGGAGAACAACACTGTTTTGCCAGAGCTTAACTGACCTTGTACATTCCCGTTGTTGCTGCCGGACAGGATAAAGTTTGCCTTATCCGCCGGAACATTGGTGAAGCCCATTACCGTAAGGTCAAATTTCAATGCGGCTGCCACCTCTCCAGAAAATCCGGTGATGGCAATTGGCGTGGGTGGCGTTCCGCCCAAGAAATCTGCCCCTTTGGGAATTTTGATAACGTCGTCAGCCCGCAAGGTGGCTCCCATCAGTCCGCCCATTAACAAGGCAACTGCCGTCGATAATATAAATTTTTTGTTCATCCGATTGCTCTCTTGGCTTCCAAGGTAAATATAATTTTGAAGACCCGTTCTGGTTCCGTGGCTCCAGGCGGGAACGGTGCAATGACAGTGACGTTCTCTATGACATTCTGAATGGACCTGTCCAGAGCTGCGTTGCCGGAACGTTTGACGATCCGGGCATTCAAGACATTGCCATCGCGAGAAATGGTAATGCTCACCATTACTTCCCGGGTGTCATCCGTGTCCGCCGGGGGATTCCACGCATTGTAATACCTGCTAAAAACCAGGTCGCGATAATTGGCCGCGGCTGGACCACCGCCGTTGATACCAGTACCCGAAGTTGTCTGAACTAATGTGCTGGATGACATATTTTTACTAAGGCTCTTGAAAGTTTTGTTGAATTCCGCCGCTGCCTTCTGCCGGGCTGCTGCCATCGCTTTGTATTCTCTATCCGCGGCATCGTCCTGATCTTTCTGCGCCTTGGCCTTTTTGTCGGATGGCTTGCGAACAATCGGCTTCAAGCTTTCCGGATCAAGTTTGGACTTTTTCGAGTCGGCGGGTTTGGTCTTATCGATGTGTGAAATCGGCTCGAGGTCTTTGGCAGTGAGCTTTTTCGGCGGTTCGGGTTTTACCGGGTCGCTATGCTTGGGAGGTTCAACTGGCTTTATTTTCTCCACCTTCGGCGGATCAGGTTGAGGCGCTGGCGGAGTAGGCGGGGCCGGTTGGGGTTTCTCAACTTGCGGTGCGGGTGATGGCGCAGCCTTCAAACTGGAATCTCCCCCGCTTGAAAGCGCGTCGGTTACATCACCTTCGGAATAAACCGTGAGGGGATGAACCGGCTCTACTTTATTTGCCGGCACGAGAAACGCTGCACCGAATAGCAAGATCGCGAACAACAGCCCGTGAAAGGCTGAAGAGGCAATAAAGCATTTTTTTTCCAGTCGGCTCATTATCGTTTCACCGGGTCGGAGCGCAGGGAGATACGTGTAATGCCCACCCGCTCACATTCATTTAAAATATCCGCCACCATTTTATATCTGCCGTTTTCGTCCGCGCGAATGTGGACCAGCAAATTCGGATTGGCGCGAAACGCCTGCTCCAGATTTCTGGAGATTTGCGCCAAGGTGAGATGCTGGCGATCCAGCACGTAATAACCTTGCGGATTCACCTCGACGGTTCGAATATCTTTCTTCTCAAGCTTCTTATCCGGCTGTCCCACCCCTGAGGGCAGTTGCAAATTCAAGCCCTGTTCCAGCAGCGGCGTGGTAATGACGAAAATGATCAGCAACACAAACGCCAAATCCAATAGCGGTGTGATGTTGATGTCACTCAACGTCACCAGCGAATTGCGTTGTGAAAAACGGCGCATTTTTTATTTTTTAAAACTCACCCCTGCTGCAGCACAGATTAGGATTATGATTAAGAGTAAGATTAAGAAACTGCCCTGCGCCCGTTCTTAATCTTACTCTTAATCATAATCCTAATCTCTTTCCGCAAAACCCGTTATTCTTCCAAATACTCAGTCTCCATCTTGGACACCAATTCCTGCGCAAAATTATCTAAATCGACCGTCAAAACCCGCAGGCTATGAACCAGCCAATTATAGCCAAACATAGATGGGATCGCCACGAGCAAGCCTGCCACAGTGGTGATCAAAGCCGCCGAAACACCCGGGGCCATCGCTGCCAAACTCGCACTGCCGGATTGGGCAATTCCCCCGAACGTGCTCATCACGCCCCAGACCGTTCCCAACAATCCCAGAAAAGGCGCGCCACTGACCGCAATGGCCAACAGAATCAAACCTGATTCCAATTTAAGTGATTCCTGGGCGACACTATTTTCGAGCGAGCGTTTCACATGTTCCATGCCTTTGAGCGACATGTATTTTTTACGACCCTCGGCGGAATTATGTTTCAACCGCGCGTCCAATTCCAGACTGCCAGCTTGATAAACCACGAACATCGGGCAGCCATCGACTTGCAGGCGGCGATCAAAAATGCCGAGGACATTGGGCTGACTCCGAAATTCCGCGCCAAAGAATAGGTTCAGCTTGGTGGCTTGCCGCATCTGAATGGCTTTGCGAATCATGACGGACCAGGCCACGATGGAGAAAATGATCAGACAGAAGATGATGACCTTGGCCTCGGGGGTGGCCTGGTTCCAAATATAGACCAGTTCTATCTGGCCTGATTTGCCGCTGGCGGCTGCTGCTAAAAAACAGGGTACATTCATTCGCTCACGATTTTTCTAACCACGTTACTTGGTCGTGAGGAATTTATTGCGCCCAAGCGGTAGTCGGTCAACGTCGGACAAATTTTTATCATTGCTTTATAAAAATGCAAAATATTTCTTTAAAAAATTTCTGCGTACATGTCTATCACTTTCGAATCCTATCTGATTGCGCGCATCTTGAAAGCAGTGATTTCACACGCTCTCGCGCCTTGCTTGCCTCCCACCGCATCGGTCTGTTAGTTTCAAACCCATCACATGAGTTCAACCAATGCCGCCATCAAATCGCCGGGCTTGCGCAGCCTGCGCTTGCAGGAAGGCGGGCTGCTCATCGTGATCTTTATCCTTGGACTGCTCCTCACTTTTTTTGGGGGCACGGTGAAAGTGCCGGTCTTTGAAACAAACGCGCAAGGCGAGCGTGAAAGAGTCTTCCGCACGAATGCCCAAGGGGAGCGGGAACCCGTTGTGGCTGAGAAGAATAAGTTCCTTAACGCCCAGAATCTTGCCCAACTCGCCAAGGACACCAGCTTCATTGCCATCATGGCCATCGGAGCCACTTTCGTCATCATTTCTGGTGGGATCGACCTTTCGGTGGGAGCCATTTATGCCCTGGCTTCAGTATTGGGAGCAATCGCCTTGCAACGCTTCGGACCAGATGGCCCGCACGCCGGTGCGTCGCCGTGGATAAGCATTCCTTTGGGCATATTAGCTTGTGTCGGAACGGCGGTTCTGGCCGGATTTCTCAATGGCGGGATGATTGTCGCCCTTCGCGTGCATCCATTTATTATCACGCTGGGAACCATGGCAATTTTTCGCGGCATTGCTTTTGTCATTACCAAAGGCCAGTCCATCGGCGGTTTCCCACAAGCCTTTCGCGACCTCGTCCGCTGGGAAATTGGCGATGGCCTCAGCTTGGTGCCGCTCGTCGTGATGCTCGTGGTCACAATCATCGGCGGAATCTATCTTTCGCGTCTGGCAACGGGTCGGCGCATCTATGCCATCGGCGGAAACGAACTGGCAAGCACCTACAGCGGCATTCGCGTCAACCGAGTGAAACTTAGTGTCTTCATCTTCTCCGGCCTGACTGCTGGCATCGCCGCCCTGCTCTCCCTCGGCTATTACGGCGGCGCGACTTCTGGCGATGGCCAAGGCTACGAACTGAACGTCATTGCCGCAGCAGTTGTCGGTGGCGCGAGCTTGTCCGGCGGCAAAGGTTCCGCTTTCGGAGCGCTCCTCGGCGCACTGGTCATCCAACTCATCAGCACCGGCATCGTCATTCTCGGCATCAATCAAAACTACAGCCAGATCATCATCGGCGCAGTGGTCATTCTCGCGGTGGTGTTAGATCAACTGAACAATTGGCTGGCGAAACGCAGACTGCTTGCAAACTAATTCACCTGAAAACCTGATAACAATAAATATGAAACAATTCTTTATTTTTCTAACCGCCTTCGCGTTGCTTTCCACCGCCAACGCACAAACGAAAAAATCCTACACCATCGGCCTCGTCGCCAAGTCGCAAGGCAATCCGGTCTTCCAAGCTGCGCGCGTCGGTGCGATAGATGCCGCTAAGGATCTAGGCAAAAAATACAACATCAGCATCAAAATAGATTGGCGCACACCAAACGAGGAGGATGCTCAAAAACAGGCGGAAGCCATTGAACAACTCGTGCTCGCAGGCGCGGACGGCATTGCAGTGAGTTGCTCCGATGCCAATAAACTCACCGACGCCATCAATTCCGCCGTCAAAAATGGCGTGCCGGTCGCCACGTTTGATTCCGATGCGCCCGCCAGCAAGCGATTCGTCACCTTTGGCGTTGACGATGAAAAATGTGGCGCGCAGGTCATGGATGAACTTGCCAAATTCATGGGCGGCAAGGGAGTGGTTGCGATTCTTGCTGGCAATCAAAATGCGCCGAACCTTCAGAAGCGTGTTCAAGGTGTAAAGAATGCAGCCAAGAAATATCCCGGCATCAAGATTCGCGATACTTACTATCACAAGGAAACGCCCCAGGACGCCGCCGCAAAGGTCGAACAGGTAATGCAATCGAATCCGGACGTTACTGGTTGGGCAATGATCGGTGGTTGGCCGTTGTTCACTGATAACGCCTTGAAGTGGCAACCCGGCACCGTTAAATGCGTCTCGGTTGATGCTCTGCCACCCGAACTCGCTTATCTTCGCAGCGGTCATGTGCAAATGCTCCTTGCCCAGCAAGTCTATGAATGGGGTTATCGTTCTACTGAACATCTGATTAACAAAATTTATCTGAAGAAAAATCCGGCGAATGTCAAAGATGTCAGCCCGCTCGTCCCAGTCACCAAGGAAAACATGGACGAATTCGCCAAAAACTGGGAAAAGTGGCTGCCCAAATGAATAGCTGATCCGGAAACAACGTAGAAACTATTGAAATGAAGAATTTAGTCCCCGCTCTTATTGTTGCAGGTCTTTGTATGGCTTCCTCCACTTACGCAACTCAAATCGTCGCCCATCGTGGCGCTTCGTATGATGCGCCGGAAAACACCCTCTCCTCGTTCAAGCAGGGTTACAAAGACAATGCCGATGCCGACGAATTGGACATTCATCTGACCAAGGACGGCAAGATCGTTGTGATGCACGATTTCGACACCGGCCGGACTGGTGGTGTCACCAACAAAATCGTAAACCAGACACTCAAAGAATTGCGCAAGCAAGACATCGGCAAATGGGGCAAATGGCAGGGTAAAGGTTTCTCCGAAAAGATTCCGCTGCTCAGCGAAGTGCTCGAACTGATTCCCGATGGCAAGCGCCTGTTCATCGAAATCAAATGCGGGCCGGAGATTTTGCCGGAACTCGAAAAGGTCCTTAAGAAAAGCGGCAAGAAGCCTGAACAAACCGTCATTATCGGCTTCGGTTACGAAACCATGCAGGCGGCCAAGGAAAAGTTTCCCAACTTGGAAGTGGATTGGCTGGTCGCACCTGAGAAAAAAAACAAGAACCGTCCCACGGTGGAAGAAATGATCCAAAAAGCCAAAGCCGCCAAGTTGGATGGCTTGGATTTAAATTCCAATTTTCCCATTGATAAAGATTTTGTCGATAAGGTTCACAAGGCAGGATTGAAACTTTATACTTGGACTGTGGATGATGTAGCCGTCGCCAAGGCGGAAGCAGAAGCTGGCGTCGATGGGATCACCACCAATCGCGCCGGATGGCTGCGCGAACAACTCGCTGCCAAACCATAAACCATGGCTTTCCTCGCCTTCCAGCGCATCACCAAAAGGTTTCCTGGTGTTCAGGCGCTGGATGGCGTGAGCTTTGAAATCGAGCGCGGCAGTTGCCATGCGCTCATCGGCGAAAACGGCGCGGGCAAAAGCACCCTTGGCAAAATTCTTGCCGGTGTTTATACGGCGGACGAAGGTGAAATGGTTTTGGCGGGCAAGGCCATTGCCCCTGCCAACCCCCTCGCCGCCCGTCATCTCGGCATCGCCATGGTGCATCAGGAACTGGCCTTTTGCCCTAACCTGACCGTTGCGGAAAATCTTTGCCTTGGCGATCTGCCGGGTCACGCCGGTTGGTTGGACCGTCGCAAAATGCGTGAACAGGCCCGCGCGATGCTCGCAGAAATCGATTGTGACATTGATGTCGATCTCCCCATCAATCTCCTTTCCACCGGCCAGGAGCAGCTCGTCCAAATCGCCGCCGCGCTCGGCACCCAGGCGAACATCATCGTCATGGACGAACCAACAAGTTCGCTCTCGGTCAAGGAAAGCGAGAACCTCTTCCAATTGCTGGCCAAGCTCAAGCAGCGTGGCATCACCATCATCTACGTCTCACATCGCATGGAGGAAATTTTCCGCCTGTGCGACCATATCACCGTGCTCCGCGATGGTCGCCATGTCGCCACCGAACCAATTTCTGTGAGCAGTCCCGACCGCGTCATCCAGCAAATGGTTGGACGCGAAGTGAAGCAATACACCTCGCAACATCTTCAAAAAAATTTGGGTGAAGAAATGCTGCGCGTGGAAAATCTTTCTTCTCCCGGCAAGTTCAGCAACATCAGCTTCACCTTGCGCGCTGGAGAAATTCTTGGGTTTGCTGGATTGATCGGTGCTGGTCGCAGCGAAGTCGCCCAAGCGATCTTTGGACTCGATGAAGCGGCTACTGGCAAAGTATTTGTGCGTGGCAAGGAACTACCACTTGGTTCTGTAAATGCCTCGCTTGCCGCTGGCATTGGTCTTCTCCCCGAAGACCGCAAGCGGCTCGGTCTTGTGCTCACGATGAACTGTCGTGAAAATACTTCACTCACCATTTTATCACGGCTCAGCAATTTCGGTTTCGTCCGGCAGCGCGAGGAACGTTCATTGGTGCAAAGCTACGTCGAACGTCTGCATGTTAAAACACCTTCCATTGATTCCTCCGTTGCCGGGCTCAGCGGTGGCAACCAACAAAAGATCGCCTTGGCAAAATGGCTTGCGCGTCAATGCGGCATTCTGATTGTTGATGAACCGACGCGCGGCGTGGACGTGGGCGCAAAAGCTGAAATCCATCATCTCCTCGATGAACTGGCCTGTCAGGGACTCGCGCTGCTCGTCATCTCCTCCGAATTACCCGAAGTGATGAACCTCAGCCGCCGCATCCTCGTCATGCGCCAGGGCAGTATGGTCGGGGAACTTCCACGCAACGATTTTTCCCAGACCAATCTGATGCGCTTGATGGCCGGAGTTGAAGCCAAGGCGGCTTAGAGAAGCGCGGACAGCTTGTCCGCATCCGGCGGGTTTAATGCGGGCTAATCAAATCGGAGAATTCTACCATTTAACTTTTGAACGCACCCTTGCGAAAACAATCTAACAAGGAGCGTTAACCCTTGGCACGGCCAACTTTTGTATTTAGTAATTTCTAAATCTGGCTCATGCTGTAACTGAGCTCATGCGTTTTGTACGACCACTGTTCGTCTGGCTTGCTCTACTGACCATTTGTCTAAAGGCAAATGCGGCAGACGCACCGGATGCCTACAAAAAAGACCCCGAGGCTGCAACTCCCAAGCCTTCCACAACACCAGCGCCGGCCAAAGATGCGCAGGCGGCGGATGACAAAGTTAAGCCCGCTGAAACCAAAGAAACCGATGGTCGCAAACTGTTCGTGGAACAGGTTCGCCCGGTGCTTGAACAAAATTGTCTGGATTGTCATGGCGGTAAAAGAACACGTTCTGGCTTCGATCTTTCGACGCGGGAAGCATTGCTCAAAGGTGGCGAAAATGGTCCAGCCATCGTTTTGGAAAATGCTGAGTCGAGTCGCCTCGTCAAGATGCTACGCCACACGGAAGACCCGGGCATGCCGTACAAAAAGCCCAAGCTCGATGATGCCATTATTTCCAAAGTTGCCAGTTGGATTGCTCTCGGTGCGCCTTATGATGCGCCGTTAAAGAGCGTTGAAACCGATATTAGCAAGGCAAAAAGTCAGGACGATTTCTGGGCGGTAAAACCGCTCGCCAGCTCTCAAGTTCCTAAACTCGATTCACCTTGGATTCATTCTCCCATCGATGCTTTCGTTTTGGCGAAGCTTAAGGAGAAAAATCTTTCGCCAACTCCGGAAGCGGATCGGCGCACATTGATTCGCCGACTTACTTTCGATCTTCATGGTTTGCCGCCGACGCCGGAGGAAGTGGAAGCATTCGTAGCGGACAAGGATGCAAATGCGTACGAGAAACTGGTGGATCGGCTGCTTACTTCACCTCGTTACGGCGAGCGTTGGGGACGCCATTGGCTGGATGTCGCGCACTACGGCGACACGCACGGTTATGACAAGGATTTGCGCCGCACGAACTCCTGGCCATATCGCGATTACGTCATCAAGTCGCTTAATGACGATAAGCCTTACGGCAAATTCGCCTCGGAGCAACTCGCGGGCGACGTGCTTTTTCCGGATGAGCCCGAGGGAATCGTTGCCACCGGCTTTATCGTCGCGGGGCCATGGGACGTGGTCGGCCAGACGGAACTCAAGGAAGATACAACGGATAAAAAGATCACTCGTTTGCTGGATCGGGATGACATGGTCGCCAACACCATTTCCACTTTCAGCAGTTTGACAGTCCATTGCGCCCGCTGCCACAACCACAAATTCGATCCCATCCCGCAAAAGGACTATTACAGTTTGCAAGCAGTCTTCGCCGGAGTGGATCGCGCTGACCGCCTTTATGATCCAGATAAAGATTTGCACATCCTGCGCCGGACGCTTTTCCGCGAGCAATCAACGAATGAAACCAAAATGGCAACGTTGCAGAATGTTCGCTCCAAAGTTTCCAGCGCAAAAATCCGGGATATCAATGCTGAGATTACCGCCTTCGATCAGCGCATTTCCTCTTCAACGCAATTGACCAACGCCGTGCCTGGTATCGGCAAAGGTTATCACTCCGAACTTTCGCGTTCGGCTTATGAAAAAAAATGGGTTCAGGTTGATCTCGGCCAACCCTTTCCCATTGATGAAATTATTCTAGTTCCGTCACATCTAAAACACGGCGAATGCGCCGGCCCCGGCTTCGGTTTTCCACGACGATTTAAAATTGAAGTGTCGAATGATCCTGAATTCAAAACCGCACAGGTCATTTCCGATGAAACCGCTGCTGATTTTCCCAATCCAGGTGACGCTCCTTACCTCGCCAATGGAAAGCGGAAATCTGCGCGTTATATCCGCGTCACGGTCACACGACTTTGGCGAAGTGATCCCAAGAAAAACGATTGGTTATTTGCGATTGCAGAACTCATCGCCATGTCAGGCGGTAAAAATGTAGCCCGTAGTGCAGTGGTAACATCGCTTGATTCGCATGACGATATTCCTTCGTGGTATCGCAAATATCTCGTAGATGGAAATCGCGTGGGGTCAGTGCTGTTTGACCCGAGTCCGACCGATGGCTACCAAAGCGCCACCGCTACCAAAGCCGATATCGCCAAATGGGTGCAATTGGATTTAGGCGATACGGTCCCCATTGACCATGTCGCGCTCGTAGCGACCCGTCCATCGGATGCACCGGACGATCTTGGCTTTGGATTTCCCGTCCGGTTTCGCATCGAAGCTTCCAACGATCCGGAATTTAAAGTCGTGGAAATGATTGCTGATAAAACGACCGGCGACGTCGAAAGCCCCGGTTCGCGGCCCATGTCTTTTCCCGCCAAATCGCAACGCGCCCGTTACCTCAGAGTCACCGCCACGCAATTATGGAAGCAAAAGGACAAAGACCAATTCCTTTTGGCTCTCAGTGAAATCCAAGTCACCTCGGGACAAAAGAATGTTGCGCGCAATGCCACCGTGACCGCTTTGGACTCGGTGGAAAAAGGCCGATGGAGCACGAAATTTATCGCTGATGGATTCAGCAGCCTCACGGCGCTTGCAGATCTGAGTCCGGGTGATGGATTTTCCAGCCAGACCGTCACCAATGCCGATACCACCAAATGGATACAGTTGGACTTAGGAAAAGTTGAACCCATTGATCAGATTGCTTTGGTGCCAGCACGTTCCTTCGAATCGAGTGAAAAATTGGGCTATGGCTTTCCTGTCCGGTTTCGCATCGAAGTTTCCACTAATGCCAGTTTTGAATCTCCAATTGTATTAGCCGACCATTCCCAAGCTGATTTCCCCAATCCGGGAACCGAAACGCAGGTCATTTCCGCGAAGCGAAAGCTTGCTCGTTATGTGCGGGTAACGGCAACCCGTCTCTGGAAGAAAAAGGACGATGAATTTGTTTTTGCTCTCGCCGAAATCCAGGTCAATTCCGCAAAAACCAATCTCGCCCCAGCCGCCTTGGTAACATCGCCGGATTCCATCGAAACCAATCGCTGGGGCACAAAGTTTATTGCTGATGGTTATAACAGCCTCACGTTGATGAATGAGCCGCCTCACCCGGGTGGTTATAAGAGCGCGAGTACCAAAACGTCAGACTCGGTTAAATGGGTCCAAATTGATTTAGGCAAAAGGTTCCCGGTGGATGCCGTGCGGCTATTCCCCGCTGCAGTGGAAAACCGCAAGCAAGCCTCCGGTTTCCCGGTGCGTTTCCGTGTGGAGATTTCGAACAACGCCGAATTCACCAATTCCACGGTAATTTTTCAAACCAGGACTAATTTTAACTTGCGCGATAACAAACCATTTGAAATTTCTTGTGATGCTCTCGCCGCACAATACGTGCGTGTCACGGCCACACGACTTTCCGGCGGGCGCGGCGAATACAATCTCGCCCTGGCCGAAGTGCAGGTTCTTTCGGAAGGCTGGAACGTGGCGCGCGGCGCTCAAGTCCGGGCGCTCGACTCGGCGGAGTCGGAAGGTTGGAGCATTCAATATCTGGTTGATGGATTTGATCGGAATGGAGCATTGGTAAATACCACCGATGTTGTGCGACTCTTTCATCAGCATGATGATTGGCGGCGCGCATCGCTCAAGCTGGCCGGTGAACGGGACAACCAAATTACATCGCTGTTGGATGACAACACCCGGCGCGATCTCGACGTTGTGAGCGGTCGCCTGGCGGAATTGGATGAAAAAATTTCCGGCTTGCCCGAGCAAAAAAAGGTTTATGCCGCCGCCAGCGATTTTGTGCCCAACGGAACTTTTATCCCCTCCCCCGAGCCGCGGGTCATTAATTTGCTGGATCGCGGAGATGTCAATAAACCCGGAGAAGTGATGAAACCAGCCGGCCTTTCATGTGTGCTTACGATCACGAATGATTTTACCATTGATGCAACCCGCGAAGGCGAACGTCGTGCCGCACTCGCCCACTGGATTACCGATCCAAAAAATGCAATCACCTGGCGCTCGATTGTCAATCGCGTCTGGTCCTATCATTTCGGACGCGGCATCGTGGACTCACCGAATGATTTCGGAAACATGGGTTCGACGCCCACACATCCGGAATTACTGGATTGGTTGGCTGCGGAATTCCTAACCCATGGCCAATCCTTCAAATGGCTCCACAAGCAAATCGTTATGAGTGCAACGTATCGCCAAGCCTCTACCTTCCGCGATGACTATGCTAAAATCGATTCGGGCAACCAATACCTATGGCACATGAACCGCGAGCGACTCGATGCCGAATCGTTGCGCGATACCATCCTGAGCGTCAGCGGCAAGCTGGATTTAACCATGGGCGGTCCCGGCTACGATCTCTTTGAGTTCAAGGACGATTTTTCACCGCATTATTATTACGACAAATATAATGTGGACGATGCGAAGACCATGCGCCGGAGCATCTATCGTTTCATCGTGCGTAGCGTGCCCGACCCGTTGATGGAAACGCTTGATTGCGCCGATCCTTCACAAAGTGTACCGGTTCGCAACACGACCATCACCGCGCTCCAGGCACTGTCCTTGTTGAACAACCCTTTTGCCCTGCGTATGAGCGAACTGTTTGCTGCGCGACTGAAACAGCTTTCGCCAGAACCCGCGCAGCAAATTGATTGGGCGTTCCGACTGGCTTTGGGTCGCAAACCAACCTCGCAGGAAACGAACCAATTTGAAGCCCACGCCGCCAAGTATGGCCTGCCCAATACCTGCCGGGTGATTTTTAACAGTAATGAGTTTATGTTTGTGGATTGAAGCTTATGAATGACAACGGTTGCCAATGCACCTCACAGCAACGCCCCATGGAATTGGGCGCGGAAAGCCGTTTCGCCATTGATCGACGCGAATTTCTCTGGCGCTTCGGTGGTGGGCTGGGCGGCATCGCGTTGGTTCATTTGCTCGGCCAAAATGGCTTATTGGCAGACACCATTGCCGCAACTCCCAACGTGGATTTGAACGGCGGACTGCATCATCGCGCCAAGGCAAAACGCGTGGTGCAACTTTTCATGTCGGGCGCGGCCAGCCAGGTGGATACTTTTGATTACAAACCGGAGTTGATCAAACGCAAGGGGCAAAAGTTTGATCCCGGCGGCAAGGTGGAATTGTTTCAAAGCGACCCCGGCTCGGTGATGGCCTCGCCCTGGACGTGGAAGCAATACGGCCAGAGCGGAAAATGGATCAGCAGTCTGCTGCCAAATCTAGCGGGTTGTGTGGATGACATGGCTTTCATTCATTCCATGGTCGCCAAATCCAATGTCCACGGTCCTGCCACCTTCATGCAGAACACCGGCTTTGTTCTGCCAGGATTTCCCAGTATGGGCGCGTGGACGAGTTACGGTCTCGGCAGCATGAACAAGAATTTGCCGACGTTCGTGGTGCTGCCCGATTCGCGTGGGTTCGCCCCCAATGGCCCCAAGAATTGGAGCGCAGGTTTTCTACCGGCACTGCACCAAGGCACGATGATTAAGCCAAGCGCAACCAATCCCATCGCGGATTTGTTGCCGCCCAAAGGTGGCTACATCTCTCCGGAAAGCGAAGCAGCCAGTCTTGACCTGATGGCGAAGTTCAATCGGGAACATGAGAGTAGCCATCCGGGTGACTCACGGTTGGAAGCGCGTATTGCTTCGTACGAACTGGCGGCAAAATTGCAACTCAGTGCGCCGGAAGTCCTGGACTTGAGCGGTGAAACGGAAGCGACGAAAAAACTTTATGGAATGGATGAAAAGATCACCGAAGATTTTGGCCGGAATTGTTTGATTGCGCGGCGACTGTTGGAACGTGGCGTGCGTTTTGTTCAACTCTGGAGCGGGGCGGACAATGCCATTCCCCGGCGCAATTGGGATTCACACGAGGATTTGGCCAAGGACCACGGCGAAATGGGCACCAGCATGGATAAGCCTACGGCTGCTCTAATGAAAGACTTGAAAGCGCGCGGATTGCTTGAGGACACCATCATTATTTGGACGACGGAATTTGGGCGCATGCCGTGCAGCCAGGGCGAGAAGGGACGCGATCATAATCCGTTTACGTTCACCAACTGGCTGGCGGGCGGTGGCATCAAGGGCGGCATCACTTGTGGCGAAAGCGATGAATGGTCTTACAAGGCTGCGGGCGATCCCACCTATTGTTACGATGTCCACGCCACGATTCTGCACTTGCTCGGCATCGACCACAAAAAACTTACGTTCCGCCACAACGGCATTGATCGCCGTCTTACCGATGTGCATGGCAATTTGATCAAGGGGCTTCTTGCGTAGCAAACTTAAGCCATCGTCATCAGGCTTTTCACATCTGCCGCGAAGGCATCTACGTCCGCTTCGGTCGTATCCCAACTGCACATCAACCGGCAATCATCCGGGCTGACGTGCGTGTAGAATTTCCAGCCACGCGCATATAACGCCTGAATCACCGCCTGCGGCATTCTGGCAAACACTCCATTCGTCTGGCATGCAAACGAAATTGCGACTCCCGGCACTTCACCTAATTTCGCCGCGAGACGTTCGGCCATGGCATTGGCATGAGCCGCGTGACGCAGCCACGCGCCATCTTCCAGCATGCCGACCCATGAAGCAGACAAGAACCGCATTTTGGACGCGAGTTGCCCGGCTTGTTTGCAGCGATAATCAAATTCCTTCGCCAATTCCAAATCAAAGAAAACCACAGCTTCACCCACAGCCATGCCGTTCTTCGTGCCTCCGAAACAGAGCACATCCACTCCCGCCTGCCACGTGATTT
>JAQGPC010000308.1 GCA_028293285.1 Pedosphaera sp. | reverse complement strand
CCTTAATCATCAAACCCATAGCCACCTCCTGATCCCAACCTGCTTCAGGCCAAGATTTCAGCCATGAGGAATATTCCTACCGGGATAGGCTCTAAGTGGATGAGCATCGCTGCTCGAAGCCTCCACGGCACCGGCGCCGGAACTGCTATCGAGACGATCACAGACTACGTGAAAGCAGCCTCCCACGGAGGCGTCACTGCCGCGGCGCTAAGTGAACTATCTGGTCAAGACTCCCAGAGCCAGGGCCAGTTTATTGGCGGAGGCATGGGGCTAGGAGCCCTCGGCCGGTTGGAGCGTGGCGTCAGTGGTGCAGAAGCATCCGCTAAGCACGAAGCAGCACTTCAGGGCGACTTTAATAGGTTCATTGACCATTTAAGAGAGAACAAAACTCCTGAATCGGTTCTAACCAAAATTCAAACTGATCCGCAGTTGAAATTTCAGGCGATGCAGGCGGCTACACTCCGCAGTATTTTTGGTGACAAGCTGGGATTCGCCTTCTTGGATAATGCCAATTATCAGCACGCTGCGGAGAACGGCGGATATCTGCCTCCGGAAGCGATTCAGCCTATTGATAACCAGAATTCGGCTAGCAACTCAAACGGCACCCCTAAAGGAACATCGGCCTTCTACAGTCCTGCCGAAAACAAGATATTCATAAACGCGGACTCCGCGCGTGCACGCGATGGGGTTGGCGGGCACGAAGCTGGACACGCTTTGGCAAAGGCCATGGGAGGAGATCCCGAAATACAGCTTCTGGTCGACGGAATTTTTACCCAAGAGGAACAAAAGGCGATTGGCAGAGAATATGCAGAGGCACTCGTGAAAGGGCATTTACGAGCCACTGGCGAGTCAGAACTCCGCGTAAAAAACCCCGCTGCTTACGAGAAGCTGGTTGCCGATCAACTCGACCGGCTCGATCAGAGCCAAGGGCCAAACTGGGTTGCTGGAGAAATAATGGCTGAGGGAACATATGGCGTCATCTACGGCAAAGACATCACGAAAGAACTTTTTCAAAATGACACCCTCCGCTCATTCCGAGAGCGCCTAAGTCGTCGGCTCAACAATGCAGAGTTTCTGCAGAAGCTGCCTGAATCGGGTCAGATAGTACTCCGTTCCCTGCTCGGCCTGACCTCTGAAGGTATCCCCCACCCGTTATTCAGAAATTTGAAGGTTTACGAAGATCCCCAGTTACGGCGAAGCATATTTTCGCAACTCAGAAAAATGAGGAAATTTGGAGACCTGACGAAGACAGTGAAAGACGGTAAAGACGGATTGCCTGCAGGAAATTCAGTGCCGAAAGAGATGTATGGGAAATCCGAGGCCGTTCCAATGGAGCCGAACCCCTCCACCGGCAGGCTCGAGAACGACGCGGCCGTAAAAGACCCCTCCACCGGTGAAGTAACTTTGCGAAAACCGTTTGAAATTCGACGGATTGAGAAAGCCCGCCAAGACGCTACGAAACAGACCTTCGCTACCCAGAAGCCGCTCCCAAAAAACGATGATAGCTTGGACGTGGCTCCGCGCACCCTGGGCGACGGGTCCGTCGAAATCTCAGGCACGCGAATCGCAAATCAGATTGAGCGGATGGAGCAATTTGGTGAGACCGCCCGCGCTAATGCGCGAATGATCGACGAGATGATCGGCACCGGCGATGTGCTGGACGTTTGGTATCAAAAAATCGGTTCCAGCCCCAACTGGAAATGGGATGTTAAGCGTCGCCTTGGAAACATTGCGGCCGCCAAAATTAAGCTCGCTCCCTACGCTTGGAAGGTGTCCAAAGAAGGAAATGTCCTGGTTGTTGGCCTCAGTCTTTCGGCATTCACGCGCAAGATGCAGCGTTGGGCTCGTGAGGAAAAACTGGATTTGTGGAACGGCGACGTCGAATCCTTTTTGGCCGATGCCAAGCAATATTTATCCAATCACGCATCCGCAAGGCCAGGTGAAGAAGGTATCGGGGTAGCCAAGAGAGACAAGTTGAATGCATTCATCGGGGGCGCCAACAAAACCTACCAGAGCTTCAATCCGCTCCGAGAACACCTCCGCGGAGAAGACCGGGGTTCGGTTTTGAGGTCGCTCCGCTTAGACAGAATGGGGAGTGCGGAAATTGCACCCGATGCCGGTTGGGATTATAATCATAACAATATCCTAAAAAATCTATCTCCTGATATGGAGCCGAACGCACGAGCTTCCGCCGATGGCCAGATTTCTCTGCCGGAGTCGGGCACAGGCAGCCCTCCCTCCGAAAACCAGAAGCAAAGCAGCGAGCCTTATCGCCCCGTTGAAGCTTCGCCGAAGCCAGTCCCCGATGATTTAAACGACGCCGGGTTTTATTCCGCTGCCGAGCGTGCAATCGAAGCCAATATGGCTAATAAGGCTCCCGCGGCAACGGTAAAAGCCATCCTCCGCAATCCCCAGAACGGCGTAAAAGCCGACGAGATTAAGTGGACGGGTTTGGACGACTTTTTGAACACGAAGCCGACTTTTACGAAAGAGGAAGTGGTTGCTTATATCAAAAGCAACAGGGTAGAAATCCGTGAAGTAATGAAAGGTGAAGGCCACATCCATCAGTTTGGAACTCCGGAGGAGCAGGCTGAAGCTGTTCAACGGCAGGCTGCGGCGCAAAAGGCCTTTTTTGATCCGAACGTCACCGAAGAGGAGCGTCCCGCTCTACACGAGGAATACAAAGCAGCCAATAAGAACGCTGCAGAGAAAGTTCCAGGATACGGGAAGTATGAGGGGTATGAAGACCACCCGGTAATGTTTGACGAATACGCGTTGCCTGGCGGAGAAAATTACCGCGAGTTGCTGTTCATGCTTCCGGTAAAGGAAGGTGCCGACACATATCAAGTCCCGCAAGCGCATCAGTATAGGGACGGAGAGTCAGACGTGAACCGGCTCGGGCACGTCAGGTTTAGTGACCGCGTCGACATAGAAGATAAGAAGGTGCGCTTAATCGACGAAATCCAGTCTGACATGTTGCAAGATGCTCGCAAATTCGGCTTCAAGAGTGAGGCTGAAGCCAAAAGGCAAGTTTTAGAGGCCCAATTGAAGGATGCCCCCATATCTGAAAAGCCAGCAATCCGCCGGCAGTTGCGTGATCTGAAGAATGCAGTTCCCGACGCACCTTTTAGATCCTCCTGGCCGGAAATGTTCATGCGGCGGATGCTCCGACTGGCCGCCGAACAAGGAATGGATAAACTGGCCTGGACACCGGGCGATATACAGGCGGACCGCTATAAGCAAAGCAAACTGCTGAGTTCCGTTGAGGCAACGAGGCTTTCTTCCGGAGACTTTCAGATCAAGGCATTCAGAAAGACGGGCGGGGCTCCAGCCACCGAAGTCATGTCTATAAACGAGGTCGCCCGCAAACTGGGCAAAGACCTTGCGGACAAAATTCAGATTCAAGAGGCCGATTCCCAAAAATATTCAGGTCTCAGTCTCAAAGTCGGTGGCGATGGAATGAGAGCGTTCTATGATCGCATGCTGGTTCAATACATGGAGAAGTATTGCAAAAAATGGGGTACAGAAGTCGGCTCCACTGAGATTCCCATACCCGCGGCAGAAGGTGAAGAAGGGCCTGGAACCATCGTAACAGTCCATTCTGTCGACATCACTCCGGCAATGCACGAATCGGTGATGAACCAAGGACAGCCTCAATTTTCCCCTGAAGGCGCAACAGCCAAGCCTGTAAAAAGAAATTTCAAGGCAGCAGCTCTGGCGCGCGCGGAGGCTCGAAGACTTGCTTCTTTGCCGGCCAATCCAAACCAGCAACAAGAATAAGCGTCCGCACAATTTAACAATTTAAGCCCCCGGAGAAGCGTTCGGGAATCTCGTCCAGGACAGTGGTGTAGACCTCCGGTGGGTTTCCATTTTTATGGGGGGAAAAAGCACCGAATAGTAAAACCCGGTGCTTTCTTCGCGGTCCCTCCGGTGGACTTGTCAAAATATACTCACCGGGGCTCTAAAACCAAAATACTCCCGCTCATTCAAAAAGCAACCTGGCCAGGCCGGTCGAGCTGAATCGGATAGGCAAGAGGCTTTTTTAGCTGCTTCCAAATCCGCTTGAAAGATTCCCGTCACACCTTACCCTCGCCAGCATGCTCCTAAAAAATCGTTGCGCTCTGCTTTGCCTGCCACTCCTTGCTGGTCTGTTGCAGGGCTGCATTTCCACTGCTACGGGGATTATTGCCTATCATTCTGCCGTAGTTGCGGAGGAACATTCGGCGTACACAGACTATATCTTCGCACCCGTGGAAAAGAACGAGCCAGCCTAGTAATAGCGGATTCAAGTCCTGTGCTACCAAACCTATCGGTCATTAAAGCGCGCAGGAGTGCAACACCCCTCGGAATTTCATTAGCGGATTTCGTCAAGGAATTTGAGAAGTCGGCCAGGAAGCTGTAGTCGTCATTGCAATGGGTCAGTGTAAGCCTCGCCAGCATTCCCGTGTCTCTGCTTTGCACTTCATTGCCCAGCAATTCAACCATTGACCGGATTCCCTGCGTTCTCTGTTGTTAACCATCAAAAAGGATCCAATTACGAAACCTATTAATCAATATTGATGCCGGACGCAGCTTCAAATCGGCCAGATTGGTGAATCCCAAGGTCTGGCACTCTCCCCCAGTATCTAATCGCTCGTCCGATGGGCTGCGTTCATGTGTCACAATATCTGCAAGCCTTGCACTCATCTATAACATCGTTTTTGTATACTGCTATACTTGGTCCTGAGATCAATCAGGGTTGCGGTCTTAAAGCAGGCAGATCCCACCGACTAGTTATAAGAACAGGAAGATCCGTAGGATCTTGCCAAAAATAGCATTGTCGATAATCTTTGAGCCAACTGTGAAGGAATCGTAAATCCTGAACTTTAACCCACCTGGCTGAGCCATCGGTAAAGACTTCATTGGCTCCAGCGGGAAACCCTGATCCGACATTCTTGTGCGGAGGACTTCCACCAAAGAGATCCAAATCTCGGGCATCATAATCAAATTTACCCCAATCATAGTTAGCTGTGCGCACTACCACATCGGCAGCCAGTGCCCAATGCGGTTTGGCACTCGCCAGCCTCACAGGACTGAACCCGGCTCCACTATACGCCGGTCCGCTCCAATTGGTGACTCCTCCAAAATATTGATATCCAATAACCCATGACCCTCCTGCGCTATCCAATATGGGCAGAGCAGATCCCTTGCGCCCAGGACAATTCCATATACTACTGGTATTATTGCTCTGAACTGTCAGGCCGATAGTACTGGCACTGGCGGCATCCGGCGGATTGAGAGACACCTGCACCGACTGTGATCCGTCAAAACGCGCTATCAGGACACAATCATTATTGTCTCCCGCATACATGATAGAGCCAATAGAAATTTGCCTTAAGTTATTCAGGCACGCGGCACGTTTGGCTTTTTCTTTCGCCTTTGCCAAGGCGGGTAGAAGTAATCCGGCGAGGAGCGCGATAATTGCAATGACCACGAGCAGCTCGATAAGGGTGAACGCCAGACGTTTGCTGCCGGTGGAGGGACATTTTAAGTTACGCATCACGGGTGAGATGAGTTGATTGTTTTTGTGTTCAGTACGGATAAGCAACAACAATAACGTCATCAACAAACCAGCCAGCATGAGCCCCAGCCTGTGATCCGCCGCTGGTGAAGACGAAGTCGAAGAAAACTTGTTTGCCGACGATGGGAGCAGGCAATGGCAGCGCTCGTTTTGTCCAAGCCGCAGCCACGCCGTTGTTTTGCATAAGTTGCATTAGCGGCGGGCCGGCAGGGTCGGCAGCGTCGTAAACATAGATAGCCGTGTAATCGACATAGTGGCTGGAAACGATGCCCTGGATATCGCGATATTCGAAGAATTGTAGCCAGGCATTGGTGGCATGCGTCAAGTCGACGGTGGGCGAAACCAGGTGCATGGCGGTGTTCAAGCTGTAAGCTGCATTCAACCCCGTCCCCCAGCAATTCACGCCGCTATGTGCCGTCATCGGCCCGATGGTCGGAGTGCCGCGCGTCCAGGCATCACCTGTACCGTTGTGAGTCCACGCAGTGCTGGCTCCTTCAAAATTATCAGAAAAATAGGCCGCTGGTTTGTCATTGTATGCACGGTAGAAATGGGTGCGGGTGGCATCTGGAGTGAAATTGGCTTGAAGTGTAAAAGCGCCGGATTGAGACAGATTAATCGTGACATCAATCCAGTTTGCTGGCGTGAGATTGGTCGTCACTTGCACGTGATGCTGCCAATCCGGATGCGGCGTCAGCACGTTGAGTTGAACACTGCCGGGCGGGTGGTTGGCGATGGAAGGAATTGAAAGAGCAGGAGCTAGCGGTCCGTTATTTTTCACATACGATACTTCCGTGGCTGACAATGCCCGGGACCAGAGCGCCACTTCATCGACGTAACCGAGATAAAAGCTACCTGCACCTGATGCACGGAGAAATGCGCCTATGGTGGTGGTATTGGCACTAAACGTGCCTTTGGTGTAGTTGAAGCTGGTGCTTTGCGCGACACCATCTATATACAGCACGCAAGTGCCGTTGTTATCAACGAATGCAAGGTGATGCCAGCCATTGTCAAACAGGTCCTGGTTGGAAGCCTTGTGATTGACCGCTGTTACGTTGGCATCATTGCGGATAAACAAATCGGCGACACCGCTATTTGCGGCGGCTGGCATGCCTAGCAAATAAAGCGGGGTATTGCTGCCGGTATTACCTTCAGCGAAAAGAGTCCGTCCTGCCAAGAGTGGAGCAGCTTTGACCCACATGGAGATGGTCGTCACCTTATTGCTGTTAAGCGGCAGACCAATTGTGGGAGTGGTGGCGTCCAAATGCCTGAGATACTGGTTGACGCCGTTGAAATAAAGGCAGCTGCCGCGATAACCAGTGGCCAGATTGGTTGCAACCATGTTCACCAGTGTGAAGTCATTGCCGTTGAAAACGTCCGGCGTGGTGTTACTGGAGGTAACAAGGTCACAGGGCCAATAAGCCATCAGGCCGTTTGTGATATTGGCAAGATTAGGAATTGCCACCGGCACAATGGTGGCCTGTATTGTCACGCTCGCCAGCGAACTCACGGAGTTCGAAACAACAACATAATAACTGCCTGAATCCGTTAACTGCGCAGCGCGCAGCGTATAGGACGAACTCGTGGCGCCACTGATAGCACCCACCGGTCCGTACCATTGATAGAACAGCGGAGGACCGCCAAGAGCGCTCACGCTCATGCTGAAATCATTGTCCACCGTGTTGGTGCCGCTGACCGGTTGACGGGTGATGATGGGGCCGCTGGGCGTTGTGAGGGGGGATATTCCGTTAGTACGGATCTGATTAATTTCCGTATAGGTCAAGGCACGATTCCAAACAGCAAGCTCGTCAACATTGCCAAAGAAATAATTGGCGACGGAGGCGCGGATCAACGCACCCACGCAGGTTGTATTCGCCGAGAGTTGGCTGGCCGTGTAGCTGAAATCTGCGGCATCCAGATTGCCGTCAATGTAGAGTCTGGCGTCACCATTAACATCGACCCACACGACATGATGCCAAGTGCCGTCAAACACCGCATTGGTAGAGAGGATGTGGTTTACCCGGGTGATATTGGCATCGTCCCGGACAAAAACATCCAGCGCTCCACCGGCAGCGGAACTGGCCGGAGAGGTGCCCAACATGAAGAGTGGAGTATTGGAATTGGTGGAGCCTTCCGTGAAAAGCTCACCTGAGGTCTGTCCATTAATGGCATTGATCCAAAAAGCGATGGTATAGGCATTCGTATTGTAGAACGAGTTTCCTTTGACACGGCTCGCATAAGAATTGATGCCGTTTACACCAAGGGAACTGCCGTATTTTCCCGCGGTAAAATCGGCAGGAGAGACATTAACCAGGCTGAGGTCATTGCCCTCGTGCAAATCCGGTGTGGTATTGTTGGTCATTACATCCATGGGCCAGTACGAAAGCAGTCCGTTGTTGACGTTAGGAGCCGGATCAGCATTGACCGTAAGCGTTGCATCGGGACTCGTGTAGCTACCGCCGGCATTGCTGATGGTAATACTATAAGGACCGGCATCGCTGAGGGTCACGCCCAGCAAGGACAGGGACAAGCCTGTGGCTCCCGCCACGGGACTGCCATGAGCGTTCCACTGCAAGGTCAAAGGACGACTGCCTGCGGGGACGACAGAAAAGCGGGCGCGTCCACCAACGGTAGTGGTGTAATTGGCAGGTAGCTGGTTGGCACCGGGGGCAAAAGCGGGAACTGGTGTCTGAACGCCATTGGTCATGACATCCTGAATCTCCGATTGCCCGAGCGCACGTTCCCAAAGGCCCAGTTCATCAATCGAGCCTTGAAAATAATTATTGCCGGCGAGGCCGCCCACCGTTGTTATATTCATCAACAAAGAACTTGGCGTGTAATTAAAAGTCGTTGCGTCGAGCAGTCCGTCAATAAACAGCTTTGCCTGGCCATTGTTATCGACCCAAGCGACGTGATGCCATTGGCCATCAAAAACAATGCCCGAGGAAGTTACATTATTGATCTGCACCACCGCCTTGGTATCGCGGACGACGATGCTCAGCTTTCCACTGCCGTCAGTTGGAGTGTTAATCAGTAATAATGCGGCGGATGGGCTGCTGGAGCCGACAGTAGCGCTTGAGCCAAACACCACTTTGGAAATTTGGCCGGGTGAGCCCTTGACCCAGCAGGCGATGGTATAGGCTTTCGCGGAATAAATTGGCAGTCCTGAATCAAGGTTGTTCTCCGGGTGAATCAGGCTTAAATACTGGTTTGTCCCATTGAAAGAAAGCGCCTGGCCCCGTTCCCCGGCAACAACTGCGCTGGAATCCATATTATTGAGTGTGAGTTGATTGGTGTAAACTACATCGGGGCTGGTATCGGTTACACTTTCAAATGGCCAATAGGAAACCAACCCCTGACGGACATCGGCCAGAGCAGTTCCAAGACTCAAGCCGAGCGCGAGCGTGGCACAAAGAGCAGAGTAGAGTTTCATCGGATTTTTATGATAAGTTTTGTGGTCGAGTTAATGAAAAAGGGAAAAACGCACGAAAATTCCAGCACCTAAGCCATTCATGAGCGTTTTGATTTTGGAGAAACCGAACATGAAATGATTCTGAGAAGGTTGTATTCTGAACGACTTGGGGTTTCATTTTTCTGCGCAGATGCATGGGTTACGCAGGAGTATGACGCTGGTGTATGCAACCCTCAATCCCCACATTCGGAGGGAAACAGAACCATGGTCGAAAAGAAGTGGACGATCAGAGCGGAATTCTGTCGCCATTTGAATGGCTTTTGTTACGGGGAACATAACATTGAGCACCGACGGGGTTCCATCCTGGCGGAAATTTGGTGATACGCCGCATATGATAAAATTCTGTCAAACAGCTTCACGTTATGTTTTCTTTCTAGTATGAATCCTGATTCGTGGAATGCGCTTGGACCAGGCACCCGTTGGCTTCTATCTTTTTTAGTTTGTAGTTGGTCGGTTATAAGTTCGGGTTCTCAACCCGATACCAAGTTCAGTGCCCGACTCTGGCAGATGGAGGAGGGCCTGCCACACAACATTGTTCAAGCCATTACTCAAACTCACGATGGCAATCTTTGGGTAGGAACTCGAGAGGGTTTGGCTCGGTTCGACGGAGTACATTTCACAACGATCGAATTCCCCGGGCGGATAACGCATCCGTCAATCAGCGCTCTCAATGTGGGATCGGAAGGTAGTCTTTGGATTGGCACTGAGAATGCCGGCTTTTTCTGTCTTAAGAACGGAAAACTTTTGTCCCGGAGTCTGTGGGACGGATCGAGAGAGTGTATAGCGTTGGACATACAAGTAGATAACGTTGGCACAGTTTGGGTAGGAACAGATGGCGGATTAATGCAGATCAACAAAGAAAAAACTGAATTTCAGAAAGGAATTAGATTGGCAGTGTCGGTTTGCGTTGATCCCGATGGAAGCATTTGGATCGCTGGCGAAGGGGTGAAACATCTGAAAGACGGAAAAATAACCGATTATATTCCCCGAGAGGGAAATGTTCCCAGCCCGAGGAGGATATATCGCGACCACAAGAGTATTTATTGGATTGGAAGCACCGGTGGATTGACTCGCATCCAAGGCGACACCGCTACTTATTATAAGAAAGGGGACGGCCCGCCGGGGATCGTCAGCATCATTTTTGAGGACCGGGAAAGGAATCTCTGGATTGGCTGCTACGGCGGGCTAAGTAGATTCGCGGAGGGAAAATTCATCAGTGAAAATGGAGGAGCATCTTATCGAGTTTATGCCATTTTTGAAGACCGGGAGGGGAACCTCTGGACCGGTTCTGAGGAAGGCTTGACGCGGCTTACTCCAAACCTTTTCAAGACTTATACAAAAAAGGATGGGTTGACGCAAAATATGATAATCTCCACTTGCTCCAGCCGGGACGGCAGTGTTTGGATCGCAGCGTGGGGCGGGGGACTATATCACTTAAAGGAGGGAGCAATCTCGATTTTCAATCGAACGAACGGTCTTTCGTCTGATTTCATTCTGGCCATCCATGAAGGGCGCGATGGGAACCTGTGGGTTGGATTGGATTATGGAAGCGGATTGGATCAAATGAAGGATGGTAAGGTGGTTCATTATTCGGCAAACGATGGACTGGTCGGGGGCGCGATTACTGCAATTTCCGAGGACTTGCAAGGGAATGTATGGTTGGGCACACGCGATGCGTTGAATCGGTTCAAGAACGGCAAATTTACTTCATATACCACCAGAGATGGTCTGAGCCATAACAAGGTAAATGCCCTTTGTGAAGGGTGGGGCGGGAATCTTTGGATCGGCACGGATAAAGGGTTAACTTTGAGGAGAAACGACCATTTTATCGGTCTCCCTGCGACTGCGTCAAAGTTGACCGAACCCGTGCTCTCTCTGTACGAGGACGGGGAACACACTCTCTGGATCGGAACTAGAAACACTGGCCTAGGACGTTTGAAAGAAGGGAAACTTGATCTCTATACAAGCCGCCAGGGACTTTTCAGCGATTCGATTTACTCTATTTTGGAGGACGACAAAGGCAATTTATGGATGAACAGCAGCAAGGGTATTTTTCGTGTGGGCAAGAAGGAATTTAACGATGTCAGCAGCGGGATCGTGTCATCCTTGACTTCGGTTAGTTATAGCAGGACGGATGGAATCATCAGCAGTGCACAGTATCGGGAGGTGACGCAACCCGCAGCTTGCCGGACAACAGATGGGCGGCTCTGGTTCCGCACAACCCAAGGGATTGCCACGATTGATCCTAATGAAATCACAACTAATCCGACGCCACCTGAAGTAATGATTGAGCAGGTTATTGCCGATAAGAAAAAAATCGAAGGTGAAAGACCAAAAGAGGAAGCTAAACGCATCTCGAGCGCGGGAGTTCCTTGGTCCTTTGCTGCACTACCGGCTTCAGCTGTCCGCATCCCTCCAGGCGGTGGCGAACTGGAGATTCATTACACAGCCCTGAGCTTTCGTGCCCCTGAAAAAATACGATTCAAATACAAACTCGAAGGGGTAGATTCGGATTGGATGAACGCCAGGGATAGACGAGTTGCTTACTATAACAATATTGCTCCCGGACATTATGTGTTTCGAGTAATTGCCTGCAACAGTGATGGAATTTGGAATATGAAGGGGGCAACGATTGCACTCATTTTTCAACCACACCTATGGCAAACAAAGTGGTTCCTGAGCATTGGTGTATTAATGGTGGTGGCTGCCATCACTGGCACGGTGAGGCAAATAACGCGCCGCAAGATGCAACGCAAACTCGAACGCATGGAACAACAACATGCAATTGAAAAGGAACGCGCACGCATTGCACGGGATATTCATGACGACCTCGGAGCCCGGGTCACGCAAATCACCCTGCTAAGCGAATTGTCCAACGAGGAGGACGCGAGAGAGCTTTGGGCCAACATGCGGAAGATCGCGGCGAAATCACGCGAGATGGCGCAGTCGTTGGACGAAATAGTGTGGGCGGTAAATCCAGAGCATGATACATTGGAATCTCTATTTGAGTATCTATCGCAATCAGCGGACGAATTTTTAGAGGAAACCAACATCCGCTTGCGGTTGAATATGCCGCGAAGGGTTCCCTCGGCCAAAATTTCAGCCGAAATCCGGCACCAACTCTTCCTCGTGGTGCGTGAAGCCTTAAATAACGCCGTAAAACACGCTGATGCCACGGAAATTCGGATTGATTTCATCTTCGCAGAAGATCGGTTGCATGTTGCGATCTTAGACAATGGAAATGGTTTTGAAGCTAATTCGCAGCTGCGCGGCGGAAATGGTTTGAAAAATATGCGAGGGCGGTTGGAAGGGGTTGGTGGACAGTTTGAGATTTTGAGTCGTCGCGGCGAAGGCACTAAGATTCGGATGACGGTTGGTTTGAAGATTCCCCATGATTGCGTGGATAGAAACTAAGACAAGAGCCGGTTAGTTTACAGGTTTATGCCAATAAAAGTTTCGATTGTTGAAGATGACCTGGAAGTTCGGGAAGGGTTAAAAAAGTTGATTGGACGCGCCGAAGGCTTTTGCTGTTTGAGTGCTTATAATGATGCCGAGAGTGCGCTCGCTGGAATTCCCAAACTCAAGCCAGACGTGGTGCTAATGGATATCAATTTACCAGGAATGTCCGGGATCGATTGTGTGCGCGCCCTTAAAGGGGCGAGTCCATCCATCCGAGTGGTGATGCTTACCGTTTATGATGAGGTGGGACAGCTTTTCCAATCGTTAATGGCTGGCGCCTCAGGTTACATGCTCAAGCGCATCCCCCCGGCAAAAATGCTGGAGGCCATCACCGAAGCGCATTTGGGCGGCGCGCCAATGACCCGCAGGATTGCGCGAAAAGTTGTGCAATACTTTCATCAAATCGGCGAAGTGACTCCCGAGACGCAAACTCTTTCCAAGCGGGAGCAGGAGACACTGGCCCTGTTGGCCGAAGGCTTTCGTTACAAGGAAATCGCTGATAAGCTGGGCATCAGCTTCAACACCGTGCGTGAATATGTGCACAGCGTTTATGCCAAGTTGCATGTCACTTCGCGAACTGAAGCCGCGATGAAATATCAGCAACAAAAAGTTTTGCAAATAAGCGGCAGAATTCCGCTCTGATCGTCCACTTCTTTTCGACCATGGTTCTGTTTCCCTCCGAATGTGGGGATTGAG
>JAQGPC010000300.1 GCA_028293285.1 Pedosphaera sp. | reverse complement strand
GAGCAGAATTATTACGATCCGGAAAACAGCTATTTAAATCGCGTGGTGGATCGCCGCACGGGCAATCCAATTAACCTGTGCCTGATTTATCTTTTGCTTGCGCGGCGGCTGCGATTGCCCATCACTGGAGTTGGTTTGCCGGGGCATTTTGTTTGCCGATATCAGTCCACTTCCGAGGAGTATTACATCGATGTCTTTAATCGCGGGAAGCTGTGGACGAAGGCGAATTGTATTCAGTATCTCGTGTATGGGAACCACAGTCTGGATGATGATCATCTTTCTCCGCTAAGCCCGCGTCGCATGCTCATGCGCATTTGCGGCAATCTGCACCAGATTTATCAGCATTTGGAAATGGCTGAGGAGAGTACGCGATTTCAACGTTACTTGATTGCACTCGCCAAATCGTAAGCGGATCAATTCGGCATGCGCTGGTATTGCCAACGCACGATGAAGGGATCGAGCCGCGCCAGGATAAAATAAGCCCAACGTTGTTGCAGGCGGTTCCACCAGGTTCGAGATTTGCGCCAAGCTTCCAATTCAATTTTTTCGCAGTATTGAAGATTTCTTTTAAACTGGTCACGCGCTTCAGCCGCGAGTTCCTTGCTTTGAAAACGGAGCATCAGTTCGTAATTAATATTTAAACTGCGCGGGTCCAGATTGGACGAGCCCACATAAACGGCGTTATCAATCAGGACGAGTTTTGCGTGCAGAATCTGAGGCTGATATTCGTATATCTCGATGCCTGCTTTCAGCAACCGGCGGTAGAGGCTTCGACAGGCGAGTTGGGAAAGTGCGACATCGGATTTGCCAGCGAGAATCAATTGGACCTTGCCGCCACGCCGGGCGACTCGCATTAAATCGAGGCGAATGCGCCAAGTCGGCAAAAAATAGGCCGCGATGATCTGAACGTTTCTTGCGTGGACGAGATCGGTCCGCAACGAGCGCTTGAATGGATTGCGACCCCGGGCAGGTCCGCTCAACAGCAATTCGCCTTCGCGAGCAATGATGTCCTTCTTGATCGATGACCTGCGCAATCGCATGAAGCGTTTATGTGGAAGATCCGCCCGTGCAAACATTTCATCGAACGAAGCTGCCAAATCCACTGCGATCGGACTGGTGAGTTGTAATCCCAGGTCACACCAACCATTTTTGACACCGTCACCTTCGTATTCCTTGGCAATATTAAACCCGCCGACGAAGGCCACTTCCTCGTCGCATACCAACAGCTTGCGATGGCTGCGGAAACCCAATCGTCCGAGTCGCAAGGGATTGAACCATAGCGCTTCTCCGCCTACTGCCTTAAGCGGTTCCCAGTAGTTGGATGGCAATCCATAGGAGCCAAGAGCATCAATTAAAACCTGCACCTTGACGCCTCGTTTACGGGCTTGAATCAAGGCTTCACGAAATCTGTCTCCAATGGCGTCCGGAGCATAGATATAGGTTTCAAGCCGGATGGTTCTTTGTGCTGAATGAATCGCTTCCAGCATGGCAGGAAATACACTATCCCCAGTACATAACCAAGTGTGCGTCGTGGGCTTAAGCGATGGCATCCCTAGGGAATTTATTGTCACAAAGCGGATAATGCAATCATACAGAGCCATCGCGCAATGGGGGGATTTACCCTATATTAGCTGGGAAATGGATACAGAGCGAAATAGTTTTAAATTTTTTCATAGTTCGGGCATCAATACCTATGTGCGAACTTTAATGGCTTTTTTGGGGTTGATCTTCTTTAGCCTTGTCCCGGCCGATTCCGCCTTTGCGACGACCACAAAAGTACGGCTTATGCTCTCGGGGGAAGCTGCCAAACCCGGGGATACCGTCACGGCGGCTATCAGTTTGGAGATGCAACCTCACTGGCATTCCTACTGGAAAAATCCGGGAGACTCGGGAATTGCCACCAGAATTGAATGGACCTTGCCACCGGGCGTGACGACGGGGGAGATTCAATGGCCCATTCCAGAAAAGCTGGTTACCCCACCGCTTACCACTTATGTCCATAGCGATGAAACGGTGCTGCTGGTTCCGTTGAAGATTGATAGCACGGTGGCACCAGGTCCGCTGGAAATAAAGGCGAAGGTTAGCTGGCAGGAATGTGCGGATGTGTGCATTCAAGGGCGGACCAACCTGAGCACTCGAATTACTGTGGGTGCGGATTCCAAACCTTCAGCGGATGTGGCGTTTATTGAAGCGGCGCGAAAGAAGCTTCCGCAAATTGATCCGAATACATTAGCCCAAGCCCATTGGGAAAATGATGAAGAAACCCGCTCGGCCATTATTGAATGGAAGGTTGCGGGGAGTCCGGCGCAGGTCGATTTCTTCCCCTACTCCAACGATAAGTATGAAGTGAAGGGAGAAACGGAAAGGCTGGCGGACGAAGGCGGGAAAGTTCGCATCCGCAAGCAGGTCAGCAAGACGGGGCCTGATTGGCCGACGCAGTTGAATGGTTTGTTGGTGAGCAGGGCGACAACCAATGAGGGGTATCAAGGGACTGAAGTTGCTATTAATTTGTCACCGGCCAAGGTTGCAGCAGTGGAAGCGCAGTCGTCGCAAACGACTTCATTGGTGCTCATGCTCGGCTTTGCTTTTCTGGGCGGATTGATACTAAACATCATGCCGTGTGTGTTGCCGGTGATTGCGTTGAAAGTTTTGGGGATTGTGAATCAAGCGAAGGAAGCGCCCGCACGTGTAAGAAAGCTTGGGTTGGTTTATGGCTTGGGAGTTTGGGTTTCGTTTTTGGTTTTGGCCGGACTAGCGATAGCCGTGCAACAAGCTGGTCATTTGGCGAGTTGGAGTTCGGCATTTCAGAATCCGCAATTTCGCGTGATCATAACGATTTTGATTACGCTGGTGGCGTTGAATTTATTTGGGTTGTTTGAAATCACGTTGAGCGGACGTGCCATGGGAGCGGCTGGTGAACTTACGGCAAAGGAAGGAACGGCGGGAGCTTTCTTCAACGGCGTGCTGGCAACGGTGTTGGCTACACCTTGCACGGCTCCTTTTCTTGGGGTTGCCATCGGCTTTGCTTTCACACAACCGCCTGCGGTGATTTTCCTGATCTTTACTGCCGTTGCGTTTGGGTTGGCTGCGCCATTTGTTCTGCTCTGCTGGAATCCGGCGTGGCTCAAGTTTTTGCCGAGGCCGGGCCTTTGGATGCAGAGGTTCAAAGTGGCGATGGGTTTTCCGATGCTGGCCACGGCGGTCTGGTTGTTCTGGCTCACGGCAACGCGGCTTGGGAAATCGGGTGTGCTATGGCTCGGTTTGTTCCTGGTAATTTTATCGTTGGCAGTTTGGATTTGGGGTGAGTTCGTGCAACGCGGTACCAAGCGCGCAGGGCTCGCGATTGTAGTTAGCTTACTACTGATTACCGGCGGGTATGTTCTTATTCTGGAAAATCAATTGCATTGGCGTTCACCTCTTACCGCGCAAAAGGAAGGCATCGTGTGGGAGGCTTGGAGTCCAGAAGTATTGCAAAAAGCTCGTGGCGAGGGGCGTCCGGTGTTGGTTGATTTTACCGCTGACACTTGCTTGAACTGTCAGGTCAATAAAGCGACCAGCATCGATATCAAAAGCACACGCGCCAAATTGAAGGAGATTAATGCGGTCACTTTGATTGGTGACTTTACGGATGAAAATGAAACGATTGCGCGGGAATTGAAACGGTTTGGTCGAAGTGCCATTCCGCTGGTGTTGGTTTATCCGGCCAATAAAAATTTACCACCCATTGTTCTTCCGCCGATTTTAACGCCGGGCATTGTATCGGATGCCTTGGATAAGGCGGCAAAAACGAACCAACTGCAGGTCACGGCACAAGATCGAACTTCAAAGTAACCGGGGAAGCTGCCTGAATGCCTGCACGCATTTTATTTTCGTCGGAATAGCTTTGGAGTAATTGCCGCCCTTCCACATTGATGGGGATTGTTTTCTCGCGGAATGGCCATGGCTCGACTGTAATTCTGGTTGATTCGCCTTGGGTTGGTTTTAGTTTAATTTGAGTGAGCCCGCTTGCTTTCGGGACTTGATCCACTGTCCGCTCTTCCGTGAAGCCCATGCATAACAGGAGTGATAACCAGTCCCAGAGAGAAACGAGTTGACGGTTGCGGCCAATTATTTCTTCTGAACTATATGGTTCATAATAAAAATCATTTTGTAGTGAAGTTGTGAGTGTCGTTTGCAGGTCCTCTTGTTCCGCCAAAAAGTTCTGTTCCAGTTGTCGATCTTCCTTGGATGAAGAGGGATGACGCTGGCAAAGTCCAGTAAAGTGCATGGAGACGAGGAGCGCCGAATAACGGCCATAACGCAACATTTGCTCGATGCCTCGTGACCAGATATGCAGATGAGTAGAGGTTGGCAGTTCGAGAAAGGTATAGGGCAAGCCTGTTTCGGGATTAAGCGTTGGGGATTGTTCCCAATCCAAAAAACCGATGTCGTGCAAAGCCGCAGCCTGACAAACTTCTGACTTGGGAGCAAAGTCGCCGAAGGTTTTATTTCCCCAATGACGCGCAAGCTGGCCTGAAACCCAGGCATGCGCCGGTTGGCTGATCATGGTTATGCCTTCCTCTTCCCGCCGATGTAGCATGCCATATAATAACACATCTTTAGTAGATATTTCCATTTGGATTAGCTAATTAGAAGCCATCTCATAAATACCCGTGGCGGCGTAAGGGAAGGAAAAATAAGGAGAGAAAGAGCGGGATAGCAAATGAAGCTGAGAACGGCCGATCTTTGGGCTGGCGGCTTCGTTGTTCGTCGGTTACAGCCCCTTTCAGGGACTCCTTCCGGAGTGGCACCAGCCCTCCTCACGCCGCGCCATCCACGGTTATTATGAGAGGGCTCCTAACAAAAATCATCGCGGGACTTCACCCCATGTAAATAAATTTACTACTTTGCTATGAAGAATTTGAAAAATGGCGTTTGACCCGCTACCCAAGGAGGAGCGGGTTTTTTATTTCTCCAATGCAGTCTTCGAGTCGTTTGATGACGATGGCGCAAGATACGCTTGATTCAAAACGGCATCTAGTGAGAGCATTCGCACAACACAGCCCTTTGCGCTTGAACGGTTTTATGAAAGAACGACTACTCCTTCTGCTCTGGCTCGCCAGTATTACGCTTCACTTTTCGCCGGAGGCTCGGGCGGCAGAAACTAACACCCAAAAGCTCAATGTGCTGTTTATCGTGGCGGATGATTTGAATAATTCGCTCGGGTGTTATGGTCATCCGCTGGTTAAATCTCCGAATATTGATCGCCTTGCCAAGAGGAGTGTTCGGTTTGAGCGGGCTTATTGCCAGTATCCGCTATGTAATCCGAGCCGGTCATCATTGTTGAGCGGTTTGCGGCCAGATACTTCGAAGATTTACGACAACAGCACGCCCATCCGGAAAGTTTTTCCCGACGTTGTCACGCTGCCGCAACTTTTCAAAAACAACGGGTATTTCTCGGCGCGGATCGGGAAGCTTTATCACTACGGCGTGCCGGGGCAGATTGGTACGAGCGGGCTGGATGATGCGCCGTCGTGGAATGAATTTGTGAATCCGAGCGGACGTGATCGGGTCGAGGAGTCGGATGTCATTAACTTTACTCCTTTTGTTCACAACCTAGGAGCGTCATTGGCTTGGATGCAGATTGGCGGCACGGATGAGGAAGAGACGGATGGCAAGGTAGCCACTGAAACCATTCGGATGCTCCGCGAACACAAGGACAAACCATTTTTCATCGCGACAGGTTTTTATCGGCCGCATGTGCCGGACATTGCCACCAAGAAATATTTCGATCTTTATCCGGTGGAAAAGATTTCGCTGCCGATGGGGCCGCAGGAACATTTTGCGGGCATCCCGTCGCTGGCATTGACTGTCGAACCACTTAACTATGGGTTGGAAGATGAGAAGTTGCGGTTGTTCAAGCGGGCTTATTTTGCGAGCGTCAGTTTTATGGATGCGCAGGTTGGCCGCGTGCTGGATGAATTGGAGCGGTTGAAGCTAGCCGACAGCACGGTGGTGGTGTTCTTTGGCGATCACGGCTGGCTGCTGGGCGAACATGGGCAATGGCAGAAGCAGAGTTTGTTTGAAGAATCAGCGCGGGTGCCGTTGATGATTTCCATGCCGGGCGCGAAGGGCAATGGTCGTGCCAGTCAGCGCACGGTGGAATTGCTCGATCTTTATCCGACGCTGGCTGATCTGTGCGGCCTGCAAGCTCCAGCGAATATTGAAGGGAAAACTTTGCGGCCGTTGTTGAATAATCCCAAATGTTCATGGGACGTTCCCGCTTTCACGCAAGTGGTGCACCAGAAAAAAATGGGGCGCAGTGTTCGTACAGAACGCTGGCGTTACACGGAATGGAATGGCGGCAAGGACGGCGCGGAACTTTACGACCACAATACAGACCCGCACGAGTGGCATAATCTCGCCAATGACCCGAAGCATGCCAAAACGAAAGCTGAGTTGCAGAAATTGCTGCGGGAAAATTTTTCTGCGGCGGAAGAGGCAGAACCAGTCAGGAAAAACCGTAAACCATAGAATAATAACCAAAAAAAATGTCTTCTATTTGGCAATGGTGGGTAAAGATTAGCGGGGACCACCTCACCCTTAATCCCTCTCCCCCAAGGGCGGAGAGGGAAACGGCTCTTCCGGTGACATCCGCTGGCCCATTATTTCTGACATTCGTTTGAGGATTGTTATAATTATGCGCTTGTTTCGACTTTTGCTTATTTTTTTGTTGCTGTTGCCACTCGGAGCAGTTGCGGCGGCTTTGCGTCCGAATATTATTTTCATCTTACTGGATGACCATCGGTGGGATGACTTGGGATATGCGGGACATCCTTTTGTTAAAACGCCGAACATTGACCGCATTGCCCGCGAAGGGATGCGTTTTAACAATGCTTTTGTCACCACGCCGTTGTGCTCGCCGAGTCGCGCCAGTTTTCTTACCGGCCAATATGCCCATAAACATGGAGTGACAGACAACACGGCGCGGGACGCGTTGAGTCATCAACTCGTTACATTTCCGCGCTTGCTGCATGATGCGGGATACGAAACGGCTTTCGTCGGCAAGTGGCACATGGGGACGGATGACTCGGTGCGACCGGGAATTGATTATTGGGTGAGCGTC
>JAQGPC010000035.1 GCA_028293285.1 Pedosphaera sp. | reverse complement strand
TGCTGCTGGGGAAACTGGGTGAGCAGCAGGCGCAGGCCCTCAAGCTGCTTGGGATTGAGAATGCCATTGAAGAGCCCGAAGAAATTCGTGAGGGTGATCAGTTGCCCTCGGGAAACATCGCCGAGGTCCTTCCTGGTCGTCAGAAACATCGCCGGGGGAAACTCCGGCAGGAACCATTCCGGCAGGTCAAAGTCCATGTCGAAACGTTCCAGCCGGGGCAGCGCCTTGATCTCGATTTGCGGGAAAACCATGCCGCCCACCGCCTGTTCGATGTGCGGCAGCGGCAGATAAGGGAATACCCCTTTCTCCCGCATCTCATCCGGCGACATCCGTCCAAGCTGTTCCCAGGTCACGCCTTCTTTGAGCTTCGCCGTCGGCCCCACAGGGATCGGCTTGCCGCGCGTCATGTGCACGTTCTCGTCAACGTGACGTCGCAGGTCGTAGCGCTCGTCGAGCAACTTCTGGTGCTCGGCCATCACGCGCGACTTCGCCTCCTTATCCCGCGCTCGCACCACATCGAAAGGCTCCACAACCAACGGAAAAAGGTATGAAGAGGGGGGCTGATCCGCGGGCTTGGGCTGCTGCGAAAGCGGTTGTTGCGCGTTTGCGCGTGGGTTGACGATCAATAACGCGGCAAACGCTGCCGCTGGCGCAAGTTTCATAAATGACTTGAGATGCGTCGAACTGTTCATAAGTCTCCTTTCAATTGCGAAAAGGCAGGGCGGCCTTTTTGAACGTGGAACATTCTTTCATCGGTTGACACAACTCCCAGAACGTCCTTCGATATTTTCAGAAACTTGGATTCATCACAATAGGGTGGACACCCGCTTTTGCGCCTGAAACAGGCGGCGGCGGCTTCTTGTAAGATTTTTGTTTGCCAGGATTTACTACGAACTAAAATCACTGCCTGAGGCTTGGCCCATTTTGGAAGCTGTTTGAAAGAACATATTCAGAATACATCATCCCATGCACAAAACCGTATGGAAGCTGCGCCTGCTCATCACCGAGTGCAGCAAGTCCGAACATCGACAAATTGCGCAGTACAGAGGGATGTGGGCTCCGATGCCAGGGCCGGAAATTCGTGAATGCCCTATTCCCGGAAACTATCGTCGGCTGATCACTTCGCTTACTAGGGATAGGTGGAACGGTCCTGAAGCCACTTCAGATCTTTACCGCCATCCTGTGGCGTCACATTGATGCTCGTTACCTTGCGTCCAACTATCGCCGGATCCCTCCACTTCCTGATTTCAGCATGTCCATCAGCGAAGGAGATTCCGTTGGCGTCGTTGTGGTACGTTGCCGGCACATCGGTCCAGGTGGTGGTTCCCGGGGTGCATAGGAAATAACCATCGTTGATGGTGCTCGGATTCTCATCCATAAAAACCCAGGTCTCGGATGGTCGCCGGATGCTGGTGGACTTTCGGAAGATCGTGATCGCAGGATCAGTGGAAGTAAGTGTCAAAGGGTTTAACCAGCAATTAATCGAAATGCTGCGCACTCTGGGCACGCCACCGCCTCCGTATGGGAACTTCGTCGTGCCAGCGGTGGATTTATCGGCCGGGCAGCGATAAACCGCCGTGTTGTTTACAAACGGATAAAGCAGGGAATCCTCGATCAGGACTGCGTTGGTCCAGCCCGAGAAAGAATCCATGCTGCCCATGCACCATTGATTTTTATCTCCGTAATTCTTTGAGGGAAATGGATTGTTGACCAAAATATCCAAACCGACACAAGGTACCAGACTTTCATTAAAATCGTTGGGGTACATATTCCAACCCAGTGTCAGTTGTTTTAAATTATTTATGCAGGAAATGCCCAGGGCCTTGCTCTTGGCTTTGCCCAACGCGGGCAGAAGCAATCCAGCGAGGATGGCAATAATGGCAATGACTACCAGAAGTTCGATCAGGGTGAAAGCGCGATGGTTTGCCGCCTTCCCCACCCTGCTATGCAAAAAGGAATTTCTTTTCATGATGGTACGACTCTCCTTTCGGATTACATTCAATGCTCCGCTTCCACCTGACTGCCGGACAGGGTCGCAAAAAGGCCGGGTTAACGGCATGGATTCGGTGGACATGAACTTACTCTAATCTTTCCGCACCTGGCCCGCTATCCCCGAAAGCGGGGAGCCGAATAAAAGAGGATTTCATTCGTAGGTTAGCGCCACGTTCGAGCCGATGATTTGAACACTCCTAATGTGCGTCGTCACGGTGGAACGCAGGCGATAAAAGCGGGTACTTGTGCTTTTGGGAACAGTGATGGTTTTAGACACCGGGTTGACCACCGCACTGCCTTCATCAGCAAAGGCTCCCCCAATTGCAACAGCGGATTGCAAAATGACCGGCGGCGGGTTGGTGCTGGTAACGGTAAAAATGAGGTAATTGTAGTTACCGACGGTACCGCTCGGGCCAGTGGTATCCAATGCCAACCGAACCAGGTGAGACCCGGCGCCGATATTGACATTGCTTTTCGTCAATGTCTGCCAGGATTGCCAGCCGCCCGTGTCGTTCACGGTCATCGTTCCCGTCACATTCTGACCGTCAATTTCCAGATGGAAGGTCCCGGCATTGCCACTGGTAGCAACGCGTGTGCCGATGGAGTAAATACCATCCACCGTCGCGTTCACGGTGTATTGCAACCATTCACCCGCGCTCGTGAAACCGACATTGTAACCACCTCCCGAGTCACCGCAGTTTTCAACATCCACGCCGGTGCTGCGATACTGACCAGCCTCGTTGGCAATACTGGTGTCGTGGTAGGCCACGCCTTCGCCGCCGTTATCAAAATCTTCCGCTTGAATGATTCCGGGAATGCTTTGCGGCAAGCCGAAGAACGGTGTCTGCCCATTGATCACCGAGATATTCACCGGACTTGAAATCGTGCTGTTGCCCAAATTGTCGGTGGCGCGCGCGGTCAGGCTGTAATACGCGGTTGCCACATTGGTCCAGAGTATGCTGAACGGGCTGTTAGTATCGGTGCCTATCAAAGTGCCGTTGGCAAAAAATTCAACCTTGCTCACCGCCCCGTCAACATCACTCGCCGCGGCATTGATCGTGATCGCAGCCGGCGCGGAAAACATCGCGTTGTTTCCCGGACTCGAAATAGTCACCTGGGGCGGGTGATTGCTGGCAATCAAGGTGAATCGCAGGTAATTCAGATTCCCGACAAAGCCGCTGCTGCCACTGTTGTCCAAAGCCACGCGCATCACTTGCGGACCGGCGTTGATGGCGACGTTGCTGCGCACGAGGGTCTGCCAGGTCTGCCATCCCCCGGTGGTGGGAATGGTAAGCGGACCAGTCTTGTCCACGCCACCAAACTCAACGTGAAAAGTTCCGCCATTGCCGAATGAGGCGTAACGTGTTTCCAGCTTGTAATTCCCCGTCGTACTGGCGTTCACGGTGTACTCCAACCACTCGCCGCCCTCCACCCAACCGAGGCTGTAACCGGCGCCGGTATCAGCGCAGTTTTCAATGTCGACATTGCTGACCCGGTACTGACCGCCATTGTTCGGCACGTCATTGTCGTGATATGCCACTCCCTCGCCACCATTATCAAAATCCTCGGCTTGAATTGTTCCGGGAATCGTTCGGGGAGTTCCGCCATAGGGAGTTTGATTGAGTGAAATGCCCTCGCCTTGAAATTCCATCCAATTCAAAACGAACAAGTTCGCGTCGCCCGGATTGCGAAGAAAAACAAAAAAGAGCTCGTGGGTGCCGCCGGGATCGGTAATCGGCGTCATTACATTGGTATAAGCACCGCCCGTGGTGGGAATGAGTGCGGTGCTGATAAGTGGCCCGGCGGGTGAATCCACATGGACTTCGATACGTCCGCCCGGTCCGCTCGATGCGACGCGATAGCTGACCGCATTGATATTGGTCAGATTCACCGGCCAGAAGGCAATATTATCCCCGTGATCAATGCTGATGACTTCCAGCCCGCCGCCATTCGGATCGGTGGTCGGCTGGATTAGCACGCCGCTGTTGGTGGTAAAAAACTCGGCCTGCCTGTGCTTGGGGTACAGCAAAAAATTGGTGCGGCCGGTGAGCGGCGCCACATTGGGCGCGCCATGGTCGGTGTAGCTGGCCGACAGCACGAGGAATAAATTGTCGGCGTCGGAATCGCTGTTGACGGGCGCGGTGAATTGACCGCCGCACACGGCGAACTGGCCCAGGGAATGAGCGTGATCATTGTGACCCAGCGAAGGTTCAAATACCACGTTGGTACAAGCGATCATGCCATTGCTCGTGCTGCCATCCTCAATGTCGGAAACGGTGAACTGATAATCAATCCCTTCTCCCCAATCAAAAAACGCGCCGTTAGCCGGCTGGCTGAAGTTTACCAATGGACGGTTGTTGCCGACGGTTATTGAAATATTGGCCACCGCTTGACTCCCTTCAGCATCCGTGACGGTAAGTTGGGCATTATAATTACCCGGCTGGGTGTAGGTAAACATTGGGTTGGGCGCGGTTGAATTGGTTGTGCCATCGCCCAAGAAACTCCACGCCAGCGAGATGGTGTTGTTGGTGTCAGGGTCATGGGAACCAGCGCTGGAAAATTGCACCGCCAATGGAGCTGATCCGTTGTTGGGCGTGACGCTGGCAACCGCCACCGGCGCGCGATTGCCACCGACATAATCAATTCGAACCACCTTGGCATCCGCGTTGCCGCCGCCAAAACCGGTGCCCCATTCAATCATGTAAATCGCACCATCCGGGCCAATTTCCATATCCATGGGGCGATTGAAACTGAAACTGGGCAGGAACGGATTGATCTTCAAGATGTCACCGTTGTCGTCGAGCTTCACCTCCTTGATGTAATTGCGCGACCATTCGTAAATGAACACGGTCTTGTCATAATAGCGTGGCAGCTTTCGTGAGGAAACGAGGTTCGTCTGGTAATGATAAACCGGCCCGCCCATCGCTGTGCGCCCTGAACCGCCGTTCAGTTCTGGGAACTCCGCCGAAGGGCCGTACGGATACCATATCCACGCCGTGCGCGCCGGCGGCAGCGTGCCGGGGCCAGTGTTGTTGGGGGAATTATTGACTGGTGCATTGGGATTGAACGCCGTCCCGGAAATGCCCGTGGCGAAATCGTAATCGATGTAGGGCTTGTTATTGCCAACAAAATACGGCCAGCCGTAATTTCCCGCCGTCCGGGCCTGGTTCCATTCGTCCTGGCCCACGGGCCCACGCGTCGCACTCACCGCATCGGAATCCGGGCCCACCTCTCCCCAATACAGCCAACCAGTCTCCGCATCAACCGCGATGCGGAAGGGATTGCGATTGCCCATCACATAAATCTCCGGCTTGCCCACCGAACCATCGCTGGGAAACAAATTGCCGGCTGGAATGGCATAGGTGCCGTTCGTCTGCGGGTGAATACGCAGAATCTTTCCACGCAGATCGCCAGCATTGGAGGCCGACTTTTGCGAATCCCAAGCCGACCGATCCGGTCGCTCATCCATTGGCGCGTAACCACCTGAATCAAATGGATTCGTGTTGTCGCCGACGGAAATAAACAGATTACCCCCGGGTCCAAAGGTCAGCGATCCGGCGGAATGGCAGCATTCATCACGTTGCGTCGGAATGACCAGTAACACTTTTTCGGAACTCATATCCAGTGTATCTCCCACCATGGTGAACCGGGAGATATGCTGTTTTGGAGTCGCGCCAATTGGGGAATAAAAAAGATAAAGCCAGTTGTTGGTCGCGAAACCTGGGTCCAGGGTCAATCCCAGCAGGCCGTCTTCCAATTGTGTAAAAACAGGGATTTGTCCGGCGACGACGATGGAGGAACTCTGCGGTTTAAAAATTTTGAGTGCACCGCCACGCTCAATGTAGAAAACCCGCCCGTCCTGCGCCACAGCAAGTTCCATGGGGTTTACCGGCGCGCTATCGAGCACCACCTTTTGATAATTTGCATCTATGGTAGCTTTGCAGTCCGCCGTTTTCTCGCCTGCAGCAAATTCAATCCCGCCTAAAAGATGTGCCTGAAATAATGGTTCAGAAAAACTCTCGGGGGTATGTCCGCCCGCCGTGTACCACGCCCGCCCACCATCATAAACCTGGCACCAAGCGATCGGATGATCGAAGCCCATGGTGCCTCCGGAATAGGTCGTCTCATCCAGCGTTGCCAGCACATGGACTGTGCCGCGTGGATTGGATTGGAAATTGTACCATTCATCCGTCCGCACCCAACGTTTGGGCAAGTCCGTCGTGGAAGGATGTATCTGGTCGGCCACTTTGATTGTTGCTTGGGCTGTTCCCGCTGGATGACTTGAGAAATAAGCGCCTACAAGCCCGCCATACCATGGCCAGTTGTGTTCCGTGTCACTCGCAGCATGGATTCCCACGAAACCGCCACCTGCCTCGATATATCGTTCAAAGGCCGCCTGTTGAGCAGCATCCAAAATATCGCCGGTCGTGCTTAGAAAAACGACCGCTTTGTACTGCCCCAGATTCGCATCGGAAAACACCGCCCCATCCTCCGACACATCCGCGGAAAAATGGTTGTTCGTTCCCAATGCTTGAATGGCGGCTATGCCATTGGTGATCGAGTCATGGCGGAACCCGGCGGTCTTCGAAAAAACGAGGACTTTGTAATCCTCATGAGCGCGTGCCGTGCTGATCACGCAGCAGAAAAGAAACAACGCAATCGTAAAACGGTATTGCGAGCAACTGTGAATCCCTCTCCCCAGCCGTCGACAGAAGGAAATATAAAAATAGTTTTTCATTTATGATCAGGTTCCAAAATAGTCATGAAGGCAGGGAAACCCTAACCAATGGGGCGGCACGGCATGAGTGGACATGTTAGAATTATATCCTCGTTGCATCCAATCGGCCATCCCCGAAATCGGGGGCGGATGGAACTTGGAGTTAAATTGGGATTGTTCAGTTCGGTGTTGTTGGTTCCGCTCCAGTCTATGAATGTTGGTTTGGGGTAAAATCAGTTCCTACTCTGGCTGCAGACGGAAAAAAGCTGCAGGGTTCGTCGCAGCCACAGTTACTTTCCATTGGCCACTGGACAGAGAAAGCGCATTTGTTGCACGTGTCCAGGTTACCGGCGCAACCAAGTTGGTGGCAGAGAAAGGAATAAAGAAACCCATGTTGGCTGGCCAAACGAGCGTCGTACCGCCGCCGGACAGGGATAAATTCAACTGAGGCCGAACCTGCCCACTGGAAAGCCCGGCCAGCGTGAAATCGAAACTCATGTCAGGACTCGACGAACTGAGCAAATGAACCTCCGCCGCAATTGTATTAGTTCCGGCAACCAGCAACGCGGCATCAAGGTTGTGTTCAAAGTAAAGTTGCCGGTCCAACCAATCGGTCCCATTGGTCGCCAGGGTTCCGGACGAGATCACACCCGCTGGCAGGTTGCCGCGATAGATTTCCTGGCCATTTAAATAGATCACCGCGCCATCGTTCCTCCGGGTTCCTAAAACAAGCGCACAATAGTCCGTTGGATTCGTTACTACGAATGCACTGCGAAACCAGGTGGTAATACGTTTGGCGTTTGCATTGCCTCCATAGCTCGTTACGGTGGCTTCATCACCGACTCCATAGCCAAGCGGGGCGGAACCGCTCTTCCATGACACATCGTCAAATGTGGCACTGGTCCAGGCCGCCGGAGCAACATTCGTATCAAGGTATCTCCAGGTTGAACCTGCGGGCTGAAGCACAGTCGCCTGGCGCGGAGACGGGAGATCATCGGGCAGACTCACCCGGACCCGGTCAATATGAACTGCCCCGCTGCCGTTGATGACAATGCGAAAATCCGTGCCTCCGTTCTCACGATTGCCCATGAAGGCTTCGGCCAGTTGGAAGCGCGCCGTGCGCCATAAACCGGATGCGCGCATCGGAATGGTTTGCGGAGCAGTGGTGTAAGCCCCGCCAATGGCGTCGTATTGCAGTGTAAGTGATACCCCGTTGCTCGCATCGAAATATTCAACCTCCACCGTCATTGCCATGCCAGTCGCTATTTGATAGGCGAACGTATCCTCCACATTGAAATAGAAATAATGGTCCGTACCGGGAGTGCTGTTACGGCGGCAATCGCGTCCCGCGAATGTCTCCGCCGTCGTCAACCCAAACGACCTCTCAACCGGGTAGAGTAATGTCGTCTGGTTTGTTACTCCGAGATCAACTGCCGCTTGCGGTCCGATCTTGGAGCGACTGGCAATCAATTCCGCTTCCGTCGGCACGCTCGCGCTCAATGGCCTGGAACCAAGCAGCATCTCGCGCGCCGCACTGGTCAGCAACAGCCACCAATCCGATGGCTTGCCCAGATTTGTCAGAAAACGTCCCCAGTTCGGAGCAGGTGACGGGGGATCATCCGTCATCGGCATGATCGCGGTGCCTTCATCATACTCGTCGAACATGCCGATGAAGAGCCGGCTCGCGCCGCTGCCAATCGCACCGTAAATATTTTGCCAATAGAATAAGCCCTGACCGCGCGGGCTGTATTGCGTCTCATTGTTCAGCCGCTGCAAATGCGCCCAGGAAAAACCCGGCCAGACATGCGGGAAGTAATCAATGCCCCAACTGTTCAATTGTTGGTAATCCGCCAGATAGCCCGCGGCGTTTTGCGGCATCCATGCCAGCGCGCCGTCATAACGCTGGAAATGGTCATTCCAATCGGGCATGGTTCGCCACCACCAAGGCCAGCCGCCGATGACATAATTGCCACCGTAAACCGGATCGTTCTTGAAGAAATCAACGATGGCATTGGCATTGGCTTTTGAAATCCCGCGATCAGGAAAGGGCAATCCCCAGATAAAAACCACCGGCTTGCCCCCTTCGTGCGCATAGCGGGAATCGCCGGGCAGACCCATGGTGTCCACCAACCAGCGCCAGTCGTTGGTCATCACCTGGAGTGCGTTGGCATCGTTTAAGGAACTGACATCGTACTCAATGGCCCAAATTCTTCCTTCCTGATGGGCGGCGGCACGAACGTTGTTAAGCACCCATTCATCACCTCCGTAAGCGCCGCCGCTATTGGGTGAAACAAATCGCTGGAGAAAAGCGCCGTCTATGTTGTATTTGCGCATCCATTGGAAATGCCGGTGCACAGTCTCGGGAATCGTCGAAGAAAACAGTTTGGCGGGCTGACCGCTACGGGTCGTGATCCCGGTGGCGGGAAACAATTCACTCTCGCCGTAGCCGGCAAGATCCGGCCACATGTCTATGTTAAAATTGGTGGCATGCATCGCTCCGTTGCGAACCCAGTGCCCCCACCCCTGATCCGATAAATCGTTGGGTGTGCGGAACCAGCCTTGATAACCAGCCATCACTTTACCCTGTAATGTCGAGCGATCCACATCGTCCCGGCTCGGACCGGTATAAGGTTGCAACCAGGGTTGACCAAGGACGGCTTGGAACTGCGCATCGGGAAAGGGAAAATTCTGAATGGTGGCGCTACGCACGGACAATGGCGGCCCTCCTCCCGAAAGTCCGAGGCGCAAGTCCGCTCCCGTACCCTGGCGCTTCAGGAAAGCGGGCGACGAAAGAACATAATACGCCGTGGCAAATCCTTTGGTATCCACGCGTGAACTCCGCACATGCCCAAGTGATGCGGCATAAGCGCCGTTGGTTACCGAGTCATATTGCAGGCTAATCTGCCCGTAACCCTCGTCATAATAAACCGCCTGCACATACACGGGTGCGCCGGACGTAAAGGTCAAGGAAGCCGGGACTTTAAAGTTAAAAAAAGAACTGCCACTGATATTTTGCCAGACTGCCTGGCCACCCGCATTTGTGACGATAATCTGTCCGTCGCAACACGAGAACGGTATCAGGCTCGCGCTGTTGGCAGCATGTAGGCCACTGGCGCTGGAAATCAGCATCAGCACTGAACTCACAGCAATTTGTATTTTAGAGCCGCGCAACATTTAACCTAGCGTCACAGATTTACGAAAATAAGTTCCAGCCGCCGGCAACAAACCGGCGGCTGGAATGCTTTGAAACCAATCGTTCAACGCTACGGTTAAAACGTAATCTGAGTGCGATAGAAGCGACTGCTTCCTGTGATCAGATCGTTGACTGTCTGAACCGTGTCGTTGCCGGTAATGGGACTGCCTAAGGAAGTCCAGCTCGGGTCAGTCAGACTGTTTTTGTACTGTATCTGATAGGTGAACCCGGTCTGGGTTTGGATGGCGAGGCTGATATTGCCCCCAATGCGGGTTGCCGTGAGCACCGTGGAGGGAACCAGCATCAGGAAGTTCACGTTCGAATCTGGTCCGGTGCCATGGCCCAATTGTAATGTGTTGGTGGAACCAGTCAGCGTCACGTTAACAAGATTTCCTCCAGCATCTTTTAGCGGTGACCATGTATAAATTTGCCAGTCGCTTAACGCAACCGCAAAGGTCCCGAGGAAGCTTGTGGTCTGGTTTGTAGTCCCCCAGCCGCCGGTTACTCGAGAAAGCGTGGCCGTGCAACTCCCCGCTCCGGCCCCAAACCGTCCCCATACATTGTAAGTTCCAGGAGGATAATGGCGTGTGTAATTTCCCCATTCATTTCCACCGAAGTTGCTGATATTGTAATCGGTTGTTCCTCCAATAAATTGAGCCCTGGCAATGTCACCGCAGCTCTCCTGAGCTGAGCCATTGGGGCGATACGGGAAACCGCCGCCACCATTATTCACGTCATGCCAATCCACATCGGCAGCGGGGCTCAGGCTGGCGTAGGCGTTGACCTGGGGATTATCAAAGAACTGACCATTCGAGTGATCATAATCTTCTGCTTCCCAGGTGTAACGGGGTTTGAAGGTGTCGAAGTTCACCGTTGTGGAAGCAGAGTTGCCGTTGCCATCGATTATGTTGATGACCGCCGTATAAGTTTTATTCGCCGACAAACCAGTGTAGCTGACGCTCCGGCTGATGGAGGTGCCACTGAAGCTCAAGCTTGGTGAAATATTAACGCCGTTCAACGTCACCGTGATATTGCCGGTTGCAATTCCGGCCGGAGAAACGGCGGAAAAGCTCAGCTTGTTGGTCGCCTGGAACAAGCTCGTTCCATCGGGATAGACGTTATTGATGGCCGGGAGATTGGTGTCCGCCGGGAAAAGCGCGTAAAAGTTTGGATTGAATCCACCACCGGCGGTGACGCGAATCGTCTTTACCGATCCGCCAGTAAACTTCACCAGGTTGCCGCCGGCATCCTTCAAGGGAATCCAGGTGTAAGTCTGCCAGCCGCCGGTCGGGGGAATGACAAACGTTCCCAGATTGGTCGTGGTCTGGCTTGCCGTCCCCACCCCACTCGTCACCAACGCCAGGGTGGCGCTACCCGAACTGCCATTGGCATTGGCACCACGCATGCAGACATTGTAGGTTCCCGCCGGATAGGTTCGACTGTAATTGGCCCAGTAAGTACCATCGTTGAACCCGAGATTGTAATCTGTAAAACCGGTGCCGTCATACTGCGGCCGCACCTGGTCATCCGTCTTCTCATTATAGTAGCCGCTGGTGCGATAAGTTCCACCGAGATGCAAGTGATGAGCGTCAACTCCTTCAGTGCCTCCGAGCCCGGCATACGCGTTCGTTTGCGGGTTTTCGAAGAATTGCCCATTGTCATGATCGAAATCCTCAGCTTCAAACGTATAGGCGGGATTCAAGGTGTTGAAGGTTGCCGTGGCGTCCGCTGAATTATTATTGGCATCGGTCACGTGAATTACGGCCTTGTAGAATTTATTTCCGCCGGTAAGCGCGATTGACACGTTCCGATCCGTGGCCGTTCCGGTAATCACCAACCCATTCGTTGAGGTCAGGTTTGTCACCACCGTCTGCCCCAATAAATTGGTGGAGCTGAATTGCACGGTGATACTGCTGGGACTGATCGTGGCCGCCGAACTGGCAATAAAGCTGAAAGTGTTCGTGGGTTGATATATTTTGGTGCCGTCCGGAGAAATGTTGTGGATGGTCGGCAGGTTGGTATCCGCGAGGAAAAACGCATAAAAATTGGCATTGTATCCGCCGCCTACGGTCACCCTCAGGGTCTGCACCCCGCCGCTGGAAACCCGGACGATATTACCACCGGCATCCTTCAATGGCACCCAAGTGTAGGTCTGCCAACCGCCAGTCGGGGGTATGGTAAACGTACCCAGAGTGGTAGTTGTCTGGCTAGGCGTCCCCACGCCACTCGTCACAAATCCCAGGGTTGCAGTGCCGCCACCGCCGGCACCGCTGGCGCCGCGCATATAGACATTATAAACGCCCGCCGGATAGGTTCTGGTATAATTGCCCCAGTTTCCACCATCATTGAATCCCACATTGTAATCAAGCCAACCGGTGGTGATATAAATTTCGCGCGACTTATCATCCGTTTTCTCGGTGCTTAAACCGCTATTGCGGTACGCATTGCCTCCCGCAGTAGGATTTCCCTTATGGGTGTCCACTCCTTCGGTGGCATTCAATCCGGCATAACTGCCGGGCTGGGCATTGTCGATAAACTGGCCGTTATCGTAATCAAAGTCTTCCGCTTCAAACGAAAAATCGGGCTGAAGGGTATCGAACTTCACCGTATTCGTCGCCGAACCACCATTTGCATCCGTCACAATAATCACGGCCGTGTAGCTGAGACTATTCGTCAGCAACGGAGCGGTCACGCTTCGCTCAGCGACCGTGCCGGTCACGACCAAACCGTTCGTTGCGGTTAGGTTCGTAACCAGATTCTGGCCCCGCAGATTGGTTGAGTTCAGGGTGACCGTGATGCCACTGGGATTGATGTCAGGCCCCGATGAGGTGGCGCCAAAACTCAGCATGTTGGTGGATTGCAGTAGGCGCGAGCCATCCGGATAAACATCGTGGATGACCGGCTGGGCGTGGATTATCGCGCTGGCGGCCAGGCCGCCCAGCAGAATGGCACATCGAATGATCGAGGTGATACTTGATTGTTTCATAATATTATTCCGTTTCTGGATCTGCGACCGCATACACTGGGATTTTTGGCCAATGATTTTTAGTTATTTTTTTATGACGATAGTTGTGCGGCGCGTCTTTCGCCTTTTTCAGTTCGGGGATATTGAAATAGACAATAGAATACCGAGCTGCATAAGCGGTATCCCCTAAAGCGGGGATGACCGTGGGGCAGCATAATAGTGGTTTTATCCGTTGGTATCTGCCAGCGCAAGTTTTCTATTTTGAGGTGTCGTCTCTGTAAAGGCGGAAAAGCATATGCGCTGGAAGCCTGCGAACTGAAAAACCCTCCCCGTTTTCGGGGATATTAACAAACCAGACGTTAAGTTAATCTGGCAGATTATTTGATGAATTTTAGATGTTTTATTCCATGAAAACCGGGCTAAGTTCGATGCTGGGAATGATTTCATTGCCAGGCGGCATCCTCGCCCTCCTTGCCTTCACCTTCAGTCTGAATGCACAAATAATTAGGGAAGATTCATTTGAAACCGTCTCTTTTTCTCCGTTATGGGATGAGACCAAGGGGGCGCAGATTAAAACAACAGGCGGTGCCAATGCCACCCGCGGCTTTGCCAGTCTCGGATCTGATGGCGGCGAGTTGGGCGGTCGTCTTGCCAGTGCCAATGCGCCCACCAACGGACTATCTGACTTTTATTTGGAATTTTATTTTAGAGTCCGAAACACCACTAATCGTCAATTCAACCTGCAGATTGCAGCCGCCACCAATGCGCCTTCGCTCTCCCGCCCCGCAGTGGTGAATATTTGCTACGAACCAGGCAGGAAATGGGGGGTCTCTTTCGATTCTGACAATGGCCTTGCCTGGAATCCCCTTCCAGGTTTGGGCAGCGTCAGACCCGAGGTATGGCATCAATTCCGATTTACCGGGCGTAATTGGGGAGGAACCAATGCTCATTATGATCTGCAACTCTCTCGTCCGGGCGAACTCAATTCCACCACCAGTGTGACGAATCAGACTTTCAACCAAGGGACAAATGAATCTTCCCTACCCCGTCCCGCAAGTCATTTTCGTTTTAGCAGCGCCTCTGGGGACAATTCAGGTTTTGATGTGGATGGAGTGTGTGCCGGCATCATCAACCCATATAAAGGGCCAAAGGTCGTTGGCGTTGATACCAAGACGCTCTTTAACAAAGTGATGTGCGGCTATCAGGGATGGTTTGGCGTCCCTGACGACGGAAGTTCACGGGGATGGTATCACTGGACGAAGCGTGCCGGTTCGCTCGTGGATGGCAACGCCAAGGTGGATTTGTGGCCCGATGTTTCCGAGCTGGTCCGGGAGGATCGTTTTCCCACCGGTTTCAAAATGGCCGATGGCAGCCCCGCCGAGATCTTCAGTTCGTTTAAGAAAACAACCGTGTTGAAACATTTCCAATGGATGCAGGACTATGGCCTCGATGGGGTTTTCGTCCAGCGCTTTATTACCGAAGTGCGTCACCAGCGGGGCTTTGAACATGGCAACACCGTACTGGCCAATTGTCGGGAGGGAGCCAATCTTCATGGCCGGACTTATGCCGTTATGTACGACCTTAGCGGGCTTCAGGCAGGTCACATTGAGGATGTAATAAAAGATTGGCGCGCCCTGCGGAGGCAAATGGTGATCACGGAAGATCCCGCATATCTTCATCATCGCGGCAAACCGGTGGTCGCTGTATGGGGCGTTGGCTTCAAGGATCGGCTCTATACCCTGGCCGAGTGTCGCCGGTTGGTTGAGTTCTTGAAAAACGATCCTGAAGCGGGCGGTTGTGTGGTCATGCTCGGCGTACCAGGCAACTGGCGTGAATTGAAAAACGATGCGGTGAGCGATCCCCTGTTGCTCGAAGTGATTGGCATGGCGGATATCATCAGCCCCTGGACCGTCGGTCGTTATACCAACCCCGCCGGCGCTGCCAGGTATGCCACAAACCTTTTGAAACCTGATCAGGATTGGTGCCAACGCCGGGGAATCGATTACCTTCCCGTGGTCTTCCCGGGGTTCAGTTGGCATAACATGTATGGGTCGGCACTCAATCAGATCCCACGATTGCGCGGACAATTTTTATGGTCTCAATTTTGTGAAGCAAAGCGAGCCAAGGCTTCGATGCTTTATGTGGCCATGTTTGATGAAGTGGATGAAGCTACTGCCATTTTTAAATGCATCAATGACGTTCCCACTGGCACCCAATCGAAATTCGTGACCTTTGAAGGTCTGCCCAGCGATCATTATCTGAAACTGGTCGGTGCGGGCGCCAAATTATTGAGAGGCGAAATTCCAGTGAAGGATGAGCGCCCTTTTTAAAATGCTTTTGAAACCCGTCCGGAAGCTTGAATAGCGGCGCGAGCACAAACCGTGAAACCAATTGTGATGGCTTGCATTAGTTGTTAGGTTCGGTGGAAACACCATACACCCCATGACTAAGTGGATAAAAATCACGAGTTTGTTGATTGTGGGACTTTGGAGCGGCTTCTGCCTGGCAGGTGGCGCTTTGGTTGCTCAGGAGACTAATTTGCTTGAGATTCGATCCGTGACCGTGGATGGCAAGAATCGACCATTGCCCCACGGGGGAACCTTAAACTTGGGGCCATTTTCCCAGACAGTTTCCTTTGGGTTCGGCAAAGCCCCCAATGCCAACAGGGAACTCGTCAGGTTGCGGTACAAGCTGGAGGGATACGAGGATACCTGGCATGAGGGCGACGGTGAAATGTATTTGGTAGCACGATTTTTTGATAAATCAGGCGATCAAATCGGCCAAAACATGTTCAAAGCTACTGGGACCAGTGCCGGCTGGAACGGGGATCTGAAGACTTCTCCCCTCACCCACCGCCGGGAAACCCTGGTCGTTCCGCCGAAGGCATCCCAACTCTGGATCACCGTTTCATCAGCGGGACCGCCCGCCACCGTAGGCATCTTCGTGGTGGAAGGATTGATTGTCTCTTCCCTTTCCTCCAGCAACGGCTCCCAAGTGATCTTCCAGTTTCCTTTTGACCGCCAACAGGAAGGTGATGTCTCCACTCAAGTTCCCGTTGGTTGGATCCGTGATGGATACCGTCCCAGCATGGCGAAAATCGTCGAACTTGGGCAGGAACCCAAGGCAAGAGCCTTCGCCATCCTGGACGAAGATACGATCGGCCATGCCGAATGGCATATGACCAAGGAGTACGCACCGCAGGTTGTTCCCGGCGACCATCTCTCCATCGAATGGAACGAGATGTTCAGCATGGGAGTGGGGGAAATTCCCGTTGCGAATTACGAGCACCTTCCGCCGGGAAAGTTTAAATTCCACATCATGGAGGTAAATGCCATGGGAATCCCGACAGGCGTGGAAGCCTCGTTGTGGGTTGAAGTGCCGCAGCCATTTTGGAAAACGTCCTGGTTCTGGAGTGCCGTTTTGATTGCAGGCACGGCAGCCATGGCCGGAAGCTGGCGCTATCTTATCTGGCAGAGAATGCGACGGGAAATGCTGCATCTTAAAAACCAGCAGGTTCTGGAACAGGAACGCCTGCGGATTGCGCATGATATTCATGACGATCTCGGCGCACGGGTGACCCAAATATCGCTATTAAGTGCCATGGCTCACGACAATCCCGGCTCTCTCGAAAAAGCGCGCGCGGATTTCCAGCAGATTTCCAAAATGTCACGAGATTTGATCTCCGCACTCTACCAGACCGTCTGGGCCGTCAATCCAGAAAACGATAACCTGGATGCCTTGGGGAATTATCTCTGCCAGATGGTTGATCAATTGTGTGATCGAGCCCAGTGCCGGTGTCGCTTTCATATGCAGGCTTTGCCAACTGACATCCAGGTTTCCAGTCAAGTCCGGCACAACATCAGCCTGAGCGTCAAGGAAGCGGTGCATAATGTAATTAAACATGCCCAGGCTTCGGAAGTGATCGTCCGCATGACCTTCACGGAAAATTTGCTGGCGGTTGCGGTTGAGGATAATGGTTGCGGTTTCCAGATGAATAACACTCCTGCTGGCAACGGATTAACCAACATGAAGACACGTCTCAAGGAACTCGGCGGGAATTGCATCATCGAGAGCAAACCTGGACATGGGACAACCGTTCAAATGTATTTGGTCATCAAACCACTTGCTTGAATCCTCCCAGGGAATATCGCCAACAGAATATGGTCACAGATGGAATGAGCAGATTATGAAAACATTAGTAATGGTGGTTGAGGATGATCGGGGATTGCGGGAACAACTCGTTCAAATCCTTGCAACCGCGTCCGACATGGAATGTGTGGGGGCATTCGCGTCAGGGGAAAGCGCCTTGACGCACATCTCGAAGAAGCAACCCGACGTTGTGCTGATGGACATCCGATTACCCGGCATGTCGGGAATTGAGTGCGTAAGCGAAATTAGAAAATTTGCCCCGGCCATGCAGATTATCATGGTCACAATCTACGAAGATAGTGAACGCATTTTCAGAGCTCTAAAAGCCGGCGCCAACGGTTACCTGGTCAAGTCCAGTCCCCCGGATCAATTGCTCGAAGCCATTCGTGATGCCTATAAAGGAGGCGCTCCCATGTCCAGCCACATCGCGCGCAAGGTGATCCAACATTTTCATATGATCGGTCCCTCCCTTAAGGAAGCGGACAACTTATCCCCCCGGGAACGGGAAGTACTCGACTTGCTGTCGTTGGGTTTCATCTACAAAGAGATTGGCGCCAAGTTGAACATCGGGTCGGAAACGGTGCGTACTTACGTGAAAAATATCTGTCAAAAAATGCATGTGCGTAGCCGGCTTGAAGCGGTGGCCAAACATCGCTCCGCCTCATAAAAATTAAAATGTAAATATCGCGCGGCATCCATTCAATGGAGCAAATCCCCATTCTGCAGGTGGCACTGCTCTGGAGCATTTCCATAAATCCCCTGGCGCAACGGGCATGTAAAAAAATCCCTGGCGGTCGGAACTCGCGCTGGTCTGGCCTGTAACCCCTCCACCGCTTGATCGTTCCAAAAGGATGCCCGGCCATGCTGATCTTTGTCCACGAAAGCCCAGCTTGATTTTTACCCCAAGTGGGGGATGGTTTAAATCAATACAGGAGGCAGACCCGGAAACAATGAACGGTGAAAAAACCATTCCACGCAGCCCGCGTGTCCACTTTGAATTGCTCAAAGATGGCGAAGGCCGGCTTGTCCTGGTGTTAAGCGGGCAGTTGGATGCCGATTCAGCCTCGCTGCTCTGGCGGGAATTGAAACAGGAACTCGCCGCCCCCCCCGCAACCACACTCGAAATCGATGCAGCCGGCCTGACCCATTGTGACAGCGCAGGTCTGGGGCTGTTGTATTTTTTAAGCGCGGGTCAGATGACTCCGGATTTGCAGGTGACCCTGCGCGGGCTGAAACCTGAACTTCAAAAAGCTCTGCAAAGCTTTTCGATGGAGGATTATCAAGCCTTCCAAAGCCAACAGCCGATAAAGCAATCCGTGACGGAGGAGATCGGCACGGCGGTTATCGGCGTGGCCAATGATTTGAAGGAGATGGTTGTGTTCATCGGGCAGGTGGCCTCCGGGCTGGTCGTCCTCCTTTCTCATCGGCGACAAATCCGGGCGCGCGAGGTGCTGCGGGTGTTCGAGAGCGCCGGCGTCAACGCGCTGCCCATTGTGTCCATCATCAGCCTGTTGGTGGGTTTGATCATTGCCTTTGAGGCGGCGCAACCGCTGGCTCAGTTTGGCGCGCAGATCTATGTCGCGAATATGATTGGCTTGATCATGGTGCGGGAGCTGGGACCGGTCATGACGGCCATCCTGCTGGCAGGACGTTCGGGTTCGGCCTTCGCCGCGGAACTCGGCACCATGAAAGTGAACGAGGAACTGAACGCACTCGAAACGATGGGCCTCGACCCGGTGCGGTTCCTGGTGTTGCAACGCCTCCTCGCGAGCCTGTTGCTCACGCCGTTGCTGACCGTCTATTCGATGTTCACGGGAGTCCTGGGCGGCATTCTTGTCATGCTCGGACTTGGCTTCCCTCTGCCCATGATCCTGCAGCAGCTCGAGTCCAGCGTGGACATCAAGGATATTGCTTTCGGGACAGGCAAAGGCTTCGTATTCGGCATCATCGTTGCGGGAATCGCCTGTCTGCGGGGCCTCCAGACTAGGGCCGGCCCAAGCGCCGTGGGCGAATCCGCCACCCGCTCGGTGGTCAGCGGAATCCTGCTCATCGTGATCACCGACGCTCTGTTTGCCGCCCTCATCTTCCTTCTGAAAAAATGAGCACGCCGCCGGACATCATTATTTCGGTTCATGACCTTACGGCCGGCTATGCCGACCGGGTGATCTTGCAGCACATCAACTTTGAAGTGCGACGCGGCGAGGTGTTTGCGATCCTGGGCACCTCAGGCTCGGGCAAGAGCACCCTGCTCAAAAACCTCATCGGTTTGTACACGCCGATGGCAGGCGAAGTGCTGATTGAGGGAAAAAACATTGTGACGGCGGAAGGCGATGACCGCCTGCGCCTCTTGCGCAGCTTTGGGGTGCTCTATCAAAGCGGCGCGCTGTTCGGTTCGATGACCGTGCTGGAAAATGTGCGACTGCCTTTGGATGCCTTCACCCGTCTGCCCGGGTTTGCCAAAGACCTGGTCGCTCTTTCCAAGTTACGGCTGGTGGATCTGAAGACGTCCCCCGCGAGGCTGCCGGCCGAACTGAGCGGTGGCATGCAAAAACGCGCGGCGCTGGCGCGCGCCATCGTGACCGATCCCGGAATCCTGTTTCTGGACGAACCCTCAGCCGGGCTTGACCCGATCACTTCCGCAGAATTGGACGCGTTGTTTAAGGAGCTTTCCCGCAACTCTCACATCACTTTGGTCATAGTGACCCACGAACTCCCCAGCATCTATGCCATCGCCGACCGCGTCATCGTGCTCGATGCCGAAAGGAAAACCATCGTGGCGGAAGGCAATCCGCACTATCTGCGCGATCACGCCACCGATCCATTGGTCAGGCATTTCTTCAGAAGGGAGGCGATGTGAGCGCCCGCCCGAGCAATTTCAAGATTGGTCTGTTTGTGATCATCGGCATTGGCCTCCTGCTCGCCGGACTCTTCGCCTTCGGCGCGCGCAGCTACTTTCAGGAACGTCAGGTTTTTGAAACCTATGTTCCGGGTGCGGTGCAGGGACTTTCCGTCGGCTCGCCGGTCAAGTTGCGCGGCGTCACCATCGGTAAAGTAACGTACGTTGGATTTGTTTGGAACGAATATCCCCAATTTGGAACCGAGTATGTGCTGATCGTATTCGAGGTTCCGGAGAATCGGGACCTACTCCCCCCGGCCACGAATATCCTCGCCATGCTCAAGGCTAAAATCGCACAGGGGCTGCGCGCCCGCGTGCAAGGCCAGGGTATTACCGGCACCAGCATTCTCGCCCTGGACTATCTGGACCCGGTCCGAAATCCGCCGCTGCAAGTGCCATGGACGCCAAAGCATCACTACATTCCCTCCGCGCCCGGCCAGTTTACCGAGATGCTGGCCTCGATTGAGAAAACTTTGAGAAATTTCGAGAAGGCGGATTTTCCGGCCATCCTTGCGCAACTGGATAAAGTCTTGGGATCGGCCGACCAGCTTGTCACCAACGTCGATCGGGTGGACTTTGATAAATTAGGCACCAACGCCACCGCACTGGTCGCGGAACTGCGTGACACGAACACGCGGCTGCGGACAACCCTGGCAGAAGCGCAGGCAGCGATCACAGGGACCGACCTCCCCGCCTTGGGCCGCAACACTCAAGCCATGGAAGACCGTCTTAGCAGGCTCGCCATCGAATTGCACCGGGTGGCAGCCGGTCTCGATTTCGGCAATCAGCACGAAACCCTGGCCAACGCGCGCGAAGCCACCGAACAACTGAAGGCCCTGTTAAGCGAGCTGAAGCAGCAACCCTCCAGCATCCTTTTCAGCAAGCCACCACCCCCAGCACAAAGCGTCGAAACCCCATCCCGGAAATGACCACGCTTGAATCCATTACATTGCTTTCGTCACCGGCAAAAGGGCCAATCCCGTTGCGGCAAATCTCGCTTGTATCCGGCTTGATCCTTGCCCTGCTGCTTTGCGGGTGCGCTTCGCGCGCGCATTGGAAAAAGGAGGCATTTGCCCTCGCCGCCCCTTCCGGCGAAACCGGCGCCGCGGCTCACACCAATGTCCTATCGTTGAATCGCGTGACGGTTTCGCCGCTCTTTGACGGTCAGCCGCTCGTTTACCGCACGGGCGAGAACAGTTATGAACGGGACCCTTACGCTGAATTCCTCGTGCCCCTGAACCGGATGCTGGAGCAGTGCCTGCGCGCCTACCTGCACAAAGGCCATGCGTTTGCGGTGGTGCTTGCGCCGGGTAGCGGCCTCAAGTCCTCCTGCTCCATGGAAATTTCGGTGAGCCAGTTCTACGGTGACTTTCGCCAACCCGATAAGCCCTTCGCCGTCATGCAACTGCGCTTTCTACTCTACAGCACCGAACCCGCCAATCGCGGACGCATGCTTTGGCAACGCGAGCTTTCCAAACGTTTCCCGCTCGCACACCGAACCCCTGCCGCTTTGGTCGACGCTTGGAATGCCGGTCTGCAACAGATCATGGAGGACATAAATACGGAGTTGAAATACTTGGCAGTCCCCGAAGTCCCGCCACCAAAAACAGGAATCAGGAATGAGGATTGATTTTTTCGTTCCGGCTAATTTCGAAAAATGCGGGATTTGTTAAAGAGGCCCGCTCCGTACGGCCCAAGACCACGCTCGGCTTAAAAAGCTTTTCAGATTCATTCAGGTACGTGCCCAGTAAAAAGTCACTGCCGTTCCTTGGCGCTACGACCAAGAACTGGAAGTTTTGGGAATGAAAGGACGATCTTTCGGAAATAGATTACTAAGATAGAGGGCCTTCCGAAAAGGCCCAATAAGCGGGGAAACGAATGGCGGGAGTGGCGGGGCTCGAACCCGTAACCTCTGCCGTGACAGGGCAGCGCTCTAACCAATTGAGCTACACCCCCGCTCAAGCGGAGGCGAAACTTAAGAGAACGGACAGTTTACGTCAACGCTGAACTGGTAAAATAAATTCGGGCAGCAGACGCCAAGGAGGTGGGGGTGGGGAACCCCGCTGAAGAAACGTACTGCTACCCGAACAATCTAATTTTATGGTCTAAACCCTTTTTGTCAATAGTCATCCGTTTCGCCCGGCTGCGTTCTGACGTTGCAAAGCCCGTTGCTCCCGCCTAAGATTTGCTTTCCCGGGGTGCCTCGCCGCGAACCGGATAAAATGGCCGAATATAAAGTCAAATTCGAGGTCTTTGAAGGCCCGCTCGATTTGCTCCTTTACCTGATTAAAAAGGAGGAGGTGGATATTTATGATGTCAACCTGACGCAGTTGGCCACTCAGTTCATTGATTACATTGAGGTTATGCGCTTGCTGGATCTGGAGATCGCGGGCGAGTTTCTGGTGATGGCTTCCACGCTCATGTATATCAAGAGCCGTGAGTTGCTGCCGGTGGACCAGCAAGTCCAGACGGAAGGCGAGGACGAAGGGGAAGATCCACGCTGGGAATTGATCCGCCAGTTGGTGGAGTACAAGAAGTTCAAGGACGCGGCGGCACGGTTACAGGAATTGGAATCGCGCCAGGAGAACGTTTTTCCCCGAATACCCGTTAAGCCTCACTTCGAAGCGGAAGCTCCCGGCAAACCGGAGGTTTCGCTGTTTGACCTTGTCAACGCGGTCAGCACCATCCTCAAGCGCATCACTGAGCGCGTAGGGACTACGCGGGATGTCTTCGAGGACCGGTGGACGGTCAGCGAGAAGATCGAACATATCATGACCCGATTGACGGAGCGGCCCAAGGTGAGGTTCTCGGAGCTTTTTGCAGCAGACATGAGCCGGACGGAAGTCGTGGTGACTTTTTTGGCTTTGTTGGAATTGATTCGGCTCAAGCAACTTGTGGCCCTGCAGGATGAAGCCTTTGGGGAGATTGACATTTCCAAGGCTCTGCCGCCTGAACCCGAGGCCGCACCGGCCGAGGCTCCGGCCAGCAACTGATTTGACCTAACATGGAATTGAAATTTATTTTGGAATCAATCCTTTTCTCAGCGCAAAAACCGCTGAGCACAAAGGAACTGCGAGACGTTCTGGCCACGGCTGCCGCCAATGCGGAAGGGGATGAGACGGTAAAGGCGTTCAAGAAGGTCAAGGAAGACGACATGGTCGCCGCCTTGGAGCAATTGGCGTCTGAACACGAAGCCGCAGCGCGGAGTTACCGGCTCGCGTGCATCGCGGGCTCGTGGCAATTCGTCACCCAGCCGGATTATGCGGCCTGGCTCAAGGCATTGGTCGGCCACAAGGCTCGTCCGCCACGCCTGACCCAGCCTGCTCTGGAGACACTTGCGATTGTGGCTTATCGTCAGCCGCTTACGCGCGCGGAGATTGAACAAGTTCGCGGCGTAGCCGTGGATGGGGTCGTGGCAACGTTGTTGGAACGTGGTTTGATTGAGCAGCAAGGACGCGCGGAGGTTGTGGGACGGCCCATGACGTATGGCACGACTTCGATGTTTCTCGAATACTTTGGTTTGCGAAGTCTGGAAGAATTGCCGGCGGCCGATGAGTTGCGTCGCATTCCGATTGTGAAGCCGGAAGCCTTGGTTACTACTGATCCCGGTTTGACCACCGCACCGGCGGACCAGCCCGAATTGCCGCAAGAGGCAGCGGGTGAACCACAGCCGCAACCAGCCGAAGGCTCCCCTGCCCCCGTTGAATCCTCAGAAGCCGAGAACCCGCCAACGCATGAACATTCCTGAGCATCGGAAAGCCATCGACAAGCTCGATGCCCAAATCATCAAGCTGCTGAACCAGCGCACGGAGCATGTGCTGGAAATCGGCGAGATCAAGCTGAAGGCGGGCGAGGAAATTTATGCGCCACATCGGGAACGGGCGGTCTTGCAACGGCTGTGCAAATTGAATCACGGGCCGATCACGAATGAATCGTTGCGGGCGATTTATCGCGAGATCATGTCCAGCGCGCTTTCGCTGGAGAAGTCGATGACGATTGCGTATCTCGGGCCGGAAGCGACGTTTACGCACCAAGCGGCGATTCGCCGGTTCGGTGCCAGCCTGCGTTACTCGGCGCAGAAGACGATTGCGGATGTTTTTTCCGAGGTCAGCAAGAATGCGGCGGATTACGGCGTGGTGCCCATTGAGAATTCCACGGAAGGTGTGGTCACACACACGTTGGATATGTTCGTGGACAGCAGTTTGAAGATTGTCGCGCAGATTATTTTGCCGATTCAGCATTGCCTGGTCAGTAATTGGAAGCGCGAGCAGATCGTGAAGCTTTATGCGCATCCGCAAACGCTGGCGCAATGCCGTGGCTGGGTGCAAAGCCATTTTCCACACGTCGAGATCATCGAGACTTCCTCCAATGCGCGTTCCGCCGAACTGGCCGCCAAGGAAAAGAATTCCGGGGCGATCACCGGCTCACTCGCCGCCGAGCGTTACGGCGTGCATATCCTGGAAAGTGATATCCAGGATAACTCGGCCAATGCAACGCGGTTCCTCGTGTTAGGCCGCCAATGCAGTCCGCCCACCGGCAAGGACCGCACGAGCATCATGTTGAGCATCAGCCACGAAGTCGGCGCATTGCACAAAGCGCTCGCGGCGTTCCGCCGTTTCAAGTTGAACATGACCAAGATCGAGTCGCGCCCGAACAAGCGCAAAGCGTGGGAATATTTTTTCTTCGTCGATTGCGAAGGGCACAAGGACGACCGCAAAGTTGCCAACGCCATCGCGGAGTTGGAGAAGCAATGTAATTTCGTTAAGGTGCTGGGGTCGTATCCGAACGGGGATTGATAAAAAAATTTGCAGGATCACTAGCCCAGCCGTCAGTAAAATAATATTTCGGTGGTTATTACCCCTGTTTTAAACTTTTCAAGGTTCGTCGCTTTGCTGACACCTCCAACTCCATTGACTAGCGTACCGGCACCGAATTGGAAGAATAATTTCCAGACGACCCAGGCGACGGAGCGACAGTCGGAGGGGCCGGTGTCGGGTGAGGATGAGGCTGTGCTGGTCCGTTGCCCCGTCCCACTCCAATGCCAGGAGGACGCGTGAGGCGCCACACGGTATTATCAGGGAACAAATAAGTGCCGTACGGTCCAGCCATTCCGCCCGGGCCATCGAAGTAGGCGTAGCCGGCATTATCGGAAATATTCGCAATGGTCACCAAAGGCAGATAAGACATGTTACCGGAGGGCTGCGGGATTACCTGGTTCGAGATACCTGACCCGGAAAAAAAGAAAACCAGGTGATGTTTTTTGAGGGCAAGCTGGAGATAGGCAGGATTGCCCAAAAAATTGTGCGTCAGCATTCTTTCCCTGTTGAATGCGAGCAGGGCATCCTGTCGTTTGTGAATGAGCCACGTCTTATAAGCGCTGGGGGGAGCATTCACTATTTGAACGGAGCTATTCACATAGCCGCTCAGCACGGTACTAGAGAGCGCAGTCATGACAGAACTCCCCTTCTCTTCCGCACGCAGTGGAACGACGGACAACAGGGCCCCTATCGCAGTCAAGCCAAATAGTTTAAATAGAATTTTCATCCTTCGACTAGGAATGTAGGCAATGGTTTCGGCAAAGCAAGTCATTATTCGAGAACCGCCCGATTGCTTCGGCATTGCCACGAACAGTTCTTCTTGGCAAGCTGCCTCCATGAGTCATCTGGCCCGTGCACGGGAAGTTTTTGACGTGGAAATCGCCGCGCTGAAAGGCGTTCGCGCTCAACTCGACAAGTCGTTCGATCAGGCGGTCGAACTGGTGGTGGATACCTTGCGCCGCCGCGGCAAGATCGTGGTAATGGGGATCGGCAAGTCGGGGAACATCGGCCGAAAAATCGCCGCGACCTTGAGCAGCACGGGTTCGACGAGTGTGGTGTTGAACAGCGTTGATGCGTTGCACGGAGATCTCGGCATTGTGAATGATGGTGATTTGATTCTCGCGCTGAGTTACTCGGGTGAATCGGAGGAGTTGATCAACCTGGTTCCCGCGCTGAAACGATTTTCGGTGCAAATCATTTCCATGACCAGCGCGGCCAAATCCTCGCTGGGCCGTTACAGTGATGTGGTGCTGAATGTGAAAGTGGCGAAGGAGGCATGTCCGTTTAACCTGGCTCCGACCGCCAGCACGACGGCGATGTTGGTAATGGGCGATGCGCTGGCGATGGCGGTTTTGCAGGCGCGCGGGTTCAAGGAAAAGGATTTCGCGCGGCGTCATCCGGCAGGGGCCATTGGACGCGCGCTGCTGTTGCAAGTCGGCAACATCATGCGCACGGGGTCGCGCAATGCGGTCGCGCAGGAAAGCATGACGGTCAAGGAAGCGTTGCTGGTGATGACCCAGGCCAAGTCAGGCAGTCTGAGCGTGGTTAATGCAAAGGGGAAACTCACCGGAGTTTTTACCGATGGAGATTTTCGCCGCCACATGGCGCTGAACGGCGAGTTGCTTTCGCTTCCGCTGAAAAATGTGATGACGCGCAATCCGATTTGCATCCGCGACGAAGCGTTGGCGGCCGAAGCGTTGAAAATTTTTAATGAACGGAGCATTGATGATTTGATTGTAGTTAACGCGCGGAAGGAACCGGTGGGGTTAATCGATTCGCAGGACCTGCCCAAATTGAAGATCATGTAGGAATTATCCGGCACGCGGGCGTGAGATTCGAAACCATGAAGAACTTATTACATTTATTTCTTGCTGTTGGAGCATTGGCTCTTACATCGTGCTCCACCATGAAGAAGCAAGCTGCCGCGCCCGCGAAGCCGGACATAGAGAATTTAACCGCAAAGAAGTTTTCGCAGACGATACGCGCGGATTACTCGCTCTTTTTGCCGCGAGACTATAAATCAAGTGCAAAGAAAAAATGGCCGGTAATAGTATTTCTTCATGGCGCGGGTGAGCGAGGCGTCAATATTTGGAAGGCATCCACGCACGGCCCAACTAAATATATCGAGAAGCATCCGGACTTTCCTTTTATCCTAGTGACGCCGCTTTGTCCGCCTGATCATAAATGGTCAGATGAAGCAGTGCTCGGCATTCTTGACAAGGTCACGGCTGATTATGCGGTCGATACAAACAGAATTTATCTGACTGGTTTGAGCATGGGTGGATACGGCACGTGGAGTTTGGCGACGACTTATCCCGGGCGATTTGCGGCCATTGCGCCCATTTGCGGCGGCGAAGGGAATATTGGAATCGTTCTGGCGTTATATGAAAAGGGAGTCAAGGCCCAAGCTTTGAAAAGCCTGCCACTGTGGGCATTTCACGGCGGCAAAGACACGACCGTGGTCGCCGATGAATCCAAACGCATGGTCGAGTTGATGAAAAAGGCCGGTTGCAAGGAAGTCGAATTAACTGTGTATCCTGAAGCGACCCACAATTCCTGGACTGAGACTTATAATAATCCGAAACTGTATGAGTGGTTTTTACAACACTCGTTGGAATGAGCGAAGTAAAACTTCACTTCCTTGATAATAGCAATGGCAGAAATTCTGCAAGTTTGTGAGGTAAATCCCTTTTATCAACAAAGAAAGTCAATCCTGCATACATGGCATCAGGTTTCGCATCAGAATGATTGGTGACCATTACAAGAGGAATGGCAGCGTTGCGATCACGCAACCTTTTCACAAGATCGGTGCCTGACAAAAAGGGCATGTGTTGATCAATCACCATCAAATCTGCCCCTTCTTTTTCGTAAAGGTTCATGGCCGTTTCGCCATCACTTGCCTCAGAAATGCTGGCAGCGGGATATTGCTCTTCAATTATATGGCGAAGCAAAAATCGCGACGCCTTTTCGTCGTCAACAATGATAAATTTTAAATCGCATTTAGCCATGTTATAAGGTTGATAACATATTATATGCCGCAAAGAAAAAAGATTCCCATCCTTTTCTGAGAAATTCAGAATAGCGCCGAATTACATATTTACCTTAATCGTATAAAAGGGTAAAAACGCTGAAAGGGCGGCTGCAAAATCGATGCGACTCGCTACAGCCACGCAGCACCGAACATGCAGCCCAGCGGCATTAAGGATAAACAAGTATTTCAATGGGAGTTTTAAACAAGAAGCCATCGTTGGATTCATTCTCACCAAAGGCATTAAAAGCAGTTAATGTTATTTTATCATCACCGCCATAGATGCTGGTTTGGATCAGAACAGGCGTACCTGATCCAATATTCATACCGATTGAGCCTTGGCAGAATACTTTATCTTCGGGAAAGCCCCCGTTAATAGTTGCCTGATATATTCCCGGTGCCGTACGAGTCCAAATTACATCATTTCCCAGTGTATTTTCCAACACAGCAGCAGCCGGAGCCCTAAGAGCCTATCCCGGTAGGCCGGTGGCCCGCCAGGTGATCAGGCCCAAGGCCAGGTGGAGCATGGCGCGGTAGTTCTGTGCCTTCTTATTCCACCGGATCAAAATCCCGCGAAAGCGGTTGATCCAACTGTGGGTTCGCTCCACGACCCAGCGCCGGGCCCGGATTGCTTTTTTGGGTTTAGAGCCTATCCGAATAACCCGGCTTGCTGGAAAGTGATGCAGGCGCAGGCGAGGCCGAGCATGCCCGGGTAATTGGCTGCCTTCTTCTCCCACCGCACCAGCAGGCGGCGGAAGCGGTTGAGCCAACTGCCCGTGCGCTCGACCACCCAGCGCCGGGCCCGCCCGTTTGGTTCCTGCCTTTTGGCTGCTGC
>JAQGPC010000287.1 GCA_028293285.1 Pedosphaera sp. | reverse complement strand
GGCGGGGGAGGGAAACGCTTATGATGCCCTGGGGAAACATCCGGGAACTATCAAAGGAAACGTGGGCTTTGCTTCAGGGATAAGTGGTGCAGCTTTTAATTTTAATGGAGAAGATCAGTTTATAGAGGTGGCTGATTCTGCCGACTTAAATCCCAAAGGAAGTTTTTCGATATCTGTTTGGATTTATCCGCGTCAGGATCGCCAACAAACGCTCATTGCCAAATGGGCCGATTTTCCCGATGAGTTAAACCAACGCAGCTACAACATTGACATGCTACCTGAATTGGGACTGCGATTCGCGATTTGTGATGCCAAAAATCAGTGGAATCCCTACCTGCACAAGTTTGAAACCAAATTTCAAGTGCTGGCTCTAAATGCGTGGAATCATGTCGTGGCCGTTTACGATCAACCCTCCGGCACGCGGCAAATGTATGTGGACGGGCTTAAAGTGGCTGAGCGGGTTGACCCGCCCATCCTTATCGTTGCCGCCCCGGCGAAGGTGGGATTGGGAGCGACGCTATATACAGCCACGGATAGCAGGTTGCACTTTGATGGCATGATGGACGAAGTTCGATTTTATTCCCGGAGTCTTTCTGCCGACGAGGTCCTGATGCTGTATAATGCTGGTGTTAAGGGGAAACGCTAAAGAGTACTTTTAGTTTTTGGCTGCGGTAATCAAAAATCTTCTTCACATCGCGCCGGACAAATAACCAGTCTATCAAGCGCCCCCCGGGAACTGCGTAATGGACCTGGTCTTTTGCGAGCGTCCCGCCATTTTGATCTTCAAAGGTATGCATGTGAATCCAGGTGCGATAAGGTCCGCGTCGCTGCACATCCACAAAACAAACCGACGGCTCCCACAAGGTAATCTCACTTTGCCAGCGTGCAGGCAAGCCGTGAATCTTTAATCGGCAGTCGATCCGTGTGCCCGCTTTCATCAAAATCGGGGCGCGAGTTAAGACATGAAATTGCAACCAGGGCGGAGTGATGGTTTCAAGATTTTGAGCATCGGCAAAGAAGGAGAAAACCTTTTCTCGCGGCGCAGGAAGCCAAAGCTCGCTGGTGAGAGTCTGCATGCTTGCGACTAGCTTACCGCGAACTTATTGAAGCGCAAATATGGTTTGGCGTGGAATTCTGCTATCCCACGCGAAACGAAATTTTAACGATCAGTTCGCGACCAAAACTATGTTGCAGACGATCCAAAATCTCCTTGCGGCGATAGCGCACAATTTCATTCAACCACGAACTGCTGTCCACCGTGACAAACAACGTGCCTTTGTGCAATCCGGTCGGTTGTGCGTGAGCCACGAGCGTGGGATCGATTAAATTATTCCAGACTTTCAGTACTTCGGCTTCGGAGCGACGCCGATCCAAACGCAATTCTTTCAACACCTGTGGCAATGCGTCCGCAGCCGTTTTGACGCGCAGGGTGCGCGCTTTTTCAATCGGAGCCAAGTCCACTCCGCGCCATTGCGCGAGCACCCGCGTGCGCGCATCCGACTTCGGCGGGCCGAGCTTATAACTGCGGGTTGGGCGGGGAATTATCGCCATGGCTTTCGCGTGTTTTCTTAATTCTAATCTTCAGCCAATTATCTGGTTACTTCAAATTAAGATTACAATTTCGATTTCGCGCAAGTCTATTAAGCTTTGCCTAGTGCAGCTTCGTTGGATGTTCGTCCAGCACCAACACGCCGTGCGGCGGCAAATCATAATTGCCCGCCACCGTGGTGCTCGTCAGAAAATCGTGCATCGGTTTGTAAAACTGGATGCGCACCGGCGAATTCTGGTGGTTCAACAGAAAAAAGACCTTCGTATTTTCCTTCTGGCGCATACTGACTTCCACGGTATCGGGCACTTTCAGCAATGGCAGGATGTTGCACATTTGCCGCAGCCAGATTGCGAGATCATCGTAGAAAGGTTGGTGACTCATGGTGCCAATGTAAATGGCGCGACCGAGCCCGAACGTGTTCATCGTGATCGCTGGCTTGCCGGCATAAAAATCCTTGGCATACGTCGCGAGAATCTGGCAACCCTTCGGCTCGATGATATCGCACCACAATTTTGCCGGATGCATGTGACTCGTGGGAAAGGTGCCCTTGAAAGTCATGTGATTATCATCGCCGGGCGACAGCGGATCAAACTCCAACACTTCCATGCCGAACAAATCCGTCAGGTCATGCGGATAACAACCGTCCGGCGCGAGATGATGTTCATCGACAAGCCCCGTGTTGAATGTGCTTACCAATGTGCCGCCATTCTGCACGTAAAGCTTGAGTAAATCCGCCTCGCCGCCGGCCAGCAATTGCAATGACGGCGCGAAGATCAATTTATACTTCGAGAGATCTTCCGTGGGCCGCGCAAAATCCACCGGGATATTCCGATGATGCAGCGCGTTGTAAAAAAGCTGGACGTGCTCGCGCAGGTTAAAATGTTTGTTCGGCTGCGGGCCATGCTGCGTGGACCAATCATTATCGTGGCTGTAGAGGATGCACACTTCCGCTGAGATCTTCGTATCCTTGAGCACCGGCGATAGCAATTTGATCTCATCACCGATCTGCGCAATCTCCTTGTAAGACCGGCATTCCTTCCGGCCGTGATGCGGCAGGACTGCACCGTAAAACTTTTCACCGCCCATGCGCGGTTGCCGCCATTGAAAATAGAGAATGCCGCATGCGCCGCGCGACAGGCATTGATACGCGAACAACCGCACCACCTCGGGCCGCACCAACGAATTCACATCCTGCCAATTCACGTGCCCGGCCTTTTGTTCAATCACCCAGAAACCCGCGTCTCCATCCGGTGTGCGAATGTCCGTCTTCTTCAGCGAACGCATCATGTCCAACTCGCAGGCGTTTTCGGACGACTTCGACTTGATCGTCGCGTTGCTGTCCACCGAAACAAAATCCAGCACGTTCGCCACGTCGAAGTGATCGAACTTCCGTCGCAACGCCCGCAGGTTCGACGTCACCGGACAATTCGGCGTCAGCTCATGCAAAATGTCCGCCTGACATTTGACGAAGGCCACGATCGTATCGCTGTTGAACCGCATCCAATCCAGCACCAGCGCCGGGTTATGCGTCGTCGGCGCGCGCATCGGCATCGGCACCTGCGTCCAATCCGAAATCACCTGGCCCCAATGCCGCGTGCCCATCAAATGATTCAGTCGCTCGATTGTTTCATACTTGGCCTTCAACCATGCATGCCAATCCCGCCGCGTCTGGTCGTTATAAGAAAACTCCGTCTCATGACCGCCCAGGCCGTTGTCAATCTGCCATGCGATCAGTTGCGGATGCTTCCCCAACGCTCCCGCCATCGCCCGCACAATCTTCTTCGAAAAATCCCAATACACATCGCTGTTCAGCGAGCAGGCGCGCCGCGTTCCCTCGCACAACGTGTGACCTTTTTCATCCAAGGGCAAAATTTCAGGATATTTCTTCGCCAACCAAATGGGCGGGGCGGCTGTCGGCGTGCCGAGCACGACCTTGATGCCGGCTTTGCCCATGACATCCATGGACCGCTTCAGCCATTCGAAATCGTATTTGCCCTCCTCCTGTTCACAGATGCCCCATGAGAATTCCCCCATGCGCACCACGTTGATGCCCGCGCCCACCATCAATTCCGCGTCACGCTCCCAGGCTGACTCAGGTTTCTCAGGTGTGCCAGCGTAAGGATAGACCCAATGCTCCGGATAGTAATCAGCGCCAAAATACATAAGCTTGGTAGGGTTGCGGTTGACGGATTTGCCTTGAGCGTAATCAGATTGCCAATTTTTGCAATCCTAAACTACTGGGTAATTCACCGTAATAGTTATGGGCACTTATGAGTTTTAGTAATTCGGATACCCTGGCTTTCATATGCGATTCATTTTAAATTTTTTTACTCGAGTTAACTCAAGTTAAGTCGAATTAACTCGAGATAGTACCATACACGTATTAATTTTCTTAATCCCCCCGGAAGCTGGAAACGCAAGTTTTCAGCTTTTTTAAGCCCGGTTTCCCGTCTTGCCTTCCAACAGTTTAACATTGTAACCATTTAACTCTTGTAACAGTACATTGGTCTTTCACCTAATCCTGCATTGGCTCCATTGACTCCATTGGAATTTATTTTTGAAAATCCCCACTTAATCGCCATTTACGTGCTAAATTCCGGCGCGCCGACCTCCCCGTCGGCAGCTTGCTTCTATAAAAGTCCCTATCTCCCATCTGCGTCTATGCGCGTTCATCTGCGGTTGGCCTTCAGTCTTGTCCCTGTTCCCATTCGTGTGAATTCGTGATAGGATTTCTTGTTTGAAATTCTCCATTTCTCCCCTATAAGTACCTCGGAAGTTGTCGCACCTTGGAGTTCACCCATAAATATATGAACGCTATTTTGTCCAATCAGTCCCGACGTTTGCTTTCCCTATTTGCCACCTCGGCCTTGCTCGCGCTCGCCAGCGGTTGCGTCCGTATCAAGCATACCAGCACTGGCAGCTATTCCGCCGACGATTTCAAAGTCGAAACCACCCGCACCGTCACCGGCGCATTTCCTGCTGACCTCAAAAACCTTGAGATCGACAATCGCTCCGGCGAGATCCGCATCGTTGCCACCGAAACCAGTTCCGGCCAATGGTCATGGAAATTGAAAACCCATGCGAAGACCGAGGCCCTTGCCATTGAGGCCGGTAATGCCGTCACTTGCCAGCCGGTCCGCGAAGGCGACCACGTCCGGCTCGCCGTGGTATTTCCCGATTCCTCCAAGTATCGCGCCAGCTTTGAATCTGACCTCGAAATCCAGGTTCCCAAAGCCATTGCCTTACGCACGGCAAATCGTTACGGAGCCACTACCATTTCCGGCATCGGCGGCGATGTGGACGCCACCGGCCAGAGCGGCTCTATGGAACTGAGCAACATCGGCGGCAAAGTCCGCGCCCAAAATTCCTACGCCTCCTTGAAACTCCACGGCGCTGCCTCGGCCACGTTGAAAAACCAGAGCGGCAGCATCGAAGTCAGCGACATTCACGGCCCCTTGGACGCCGAAACCAGCTATGCCACCTTGACCGCGCAAAACATCGAAAGCTCCATCCGGATTCGTAATCAAAGTGGCAGCGTTGAAGTCAACCATGTCAAAGGCGATGCTGATCTCCAAACTTCCTACGCGACCTTAAGTGCAAAGAACATCGCTGGCTCGCTCAAGGCACGCGACCAAAGCGGCAGCGTTAAAGTCCATGGCATCAAAGGCAATGCTGATATCAAAACCTCCTATGCCGAACTCAGCGCCCAAGGCATCAGCGGCGATGTTATCCTGGCCAATCAATGCGGCAGAATCAGCGCGAAGGACATTACTGGTTCCGTCAAAGCTGCCACCACCTATGCCGACTTGAATCTTGAAACCGCCAGTCAGAAAATCAATTGCCAGAACCAGAGCGGCTCCATCCGCGTCCGCGCCACTTCGCCCGAAATTGCCGGCATCGAAGCCAAAACTTCCTATGGCAAAATGGAAGTCCTATTGCCCGCCGGTTTGAAACCCGTCATCCAGGCCCACACCACCTACGCCGAAGTCGAATCCGATTACCCCATCATCCCCAAACCCGCCACGACCGAGACCCTGGCCGAAGCCGACCCCGCCGTGCCGCGCATCAATCTGCAAAACCAAAGCGGTGCCATCCGCATCGTCCGCGAAAAAGCGACCGCGGCGAGGTAGCCATGTACTGGAGCCTAACAGGAGGAGCTTGGTCGAAGTGGTGGCGGTGGAAACCTTAGGCGAATCCAAAACGAACTTCGTCTTCCAGGCCAGCGAACTCACCATCATATTTGTGGGGGCGGCACGAACAAAGCTAGTGGGGTCGGTGACATCAACGCGGACGAGATTCGTGCCGGATGCGGGCAGGACAAAACCATTGACCGTGAATACGGTCGAGTTGAATGGTTAAGTCCAACCTCGAAGTTAAAGTAAGAAATGTCGCAATGAGGACTTGGATGGGCAATTTATTGATGAATTTCCTCCTGTTTTCTGCGTCGAACTTCACGAAATGTATCCTTTATTATGTGACCACGTTCGCTGGCTGATTTGCCGCTAGACTCAATTCATTCATCTCTGCTAAAAAAAAGAAAATGCACATGTGCCGTTTCAAAGCCCTAAATTTAGTTCGCAGCCGTAATTTTGCGCTGCTCGCTTTAACCAGTCTTATCCTGACTCTTCCGCTGAGTCCCGCCGCGCAAGCCGCTTCGGCGCGTTGGAAGGTGCAGGGTGCCATGGACCAGGATTTTCCGTTTCAGGGCGCGTGTATCGGCGCTACGTTCCCCGCTGGCAACATTGCCTACAAGGGGCTCACCCTCAAACTCGGCAATGAGGCTTACATGTGCTTCGATACCGATGACCTCCGCATGGTTGCCGGGTGGACGGGTGGTTATCTGAATTTCGACGGCGTGGCCTATTCCGGTTCGCACGGCAATCATCCCACCATCGCGGGCAACCAAAAGTTCGGCACCAAATCCATGCCCGGCGTCGCGGATGAAACCGGCTCGTTTAAAGATACCCGCCTTGAGCCGTTCGGTCCCATCCCCGCGAAGGTTGGCCACTGGAACGGTCTTTATGTGAACGGCGATGATGTTGTCCTTTCCTACACCGTCGGCGGCACCAAGATTCTTGAAATGCCCGCCAGTGTCGCGGCTGATGGCCAGGTTGGTTTCATCCGCAATTTCAAAACCGAAAAAAATAAAACTCCAATCTCGATTGTCCTTTGCGAAGCGGACACCACCAACACCGAGATTAGCGACAAGCATGTGGTGTTGCACGGCAAAGGAACGAATATCACCATCGTCGAATTGGTTGATGCTCCGCGCGGCGCAAAACTCGAGGTCATTGACAACCAGCGCGTCATCCTGAAGTTGGACAAGAAAACGAAAGCATCCACTTTCAAAGTCGTCATTTGGAACGGGCCTGAAGCTAATCGCGTCAAGTTCGCCGGTTTGCTCGCGGGCAAAGCTCAGGTCGCCGATATCAAAAAGCCCGGCCCCGCGCGTTGGCCGGAAACGGTCGTCACCAAAGTCGTGATGAATGCCAACAGCACACCCGATGGCGCTTATACGCTCGATCAGCTTACCCCACCTACAGAGAATCCCTGGAAGCGGCAGGTGCGCATTGGCGGTTTCGATTTCTTCTCCGATGGCAAGCGCGCCGCCGTTTGCACCTGGGATGGTGATATCTGGATTGTCTCCGGTCTCGACGACAAGCTGAATATGCTCACTTGGAAACGCTTCGCCTCAGGCGGATACGAAACGCTCGGTTTGAAGATCGTCAACGACGTCATCTACACCTCCGGTCGCGATCAAATCACCCGCTACCATGACTTCAACAACGATGGTGAAGCCGACTACTACGAGAATTTTAACAACCAGATTACTTCCTCCGACGGCTTCCACGAATTCGTCTTCGATTTGCAAACCGACAGCAAGGGTAATTTCTACACTGCGAAGGCTGGCCCTGTGCGCGGTGGTGGGCGTGGTTTCGGTGGCGATAATTACGGAACCATCTCCGAACATGCCGGCACGTTGTTGAAGATTTCCAAGGATGGGAGCAAGCTGGAGGTTTATGCGACCGGTTTCCGCGCACCGAACGGCATGGGCATGGGGCCACATGATGAAATCACGACGAGCGATAACGAAGGCACCTGGGTTCCAACTACGCCGATCAATTGGATCAAGCAAGGCGGTTTCTATGGCGTGGAAAGCACCGCGCATCATAAGCCCGTGCCGACATTTGAGAAACCCGTCTGCTGGCTTTCGCATAATGATTTCGATAACAGCGGCGGCGCGCAAGCCTGGGTCACGAGCGACAAATGGGGGCCGTTGAAGGACGAAATGCTTCATATGTCCTACGGCAAATGCACACTCTTCCTGGTAATGAAAGAAACCGTGAACGGCACCATGCAAGGCGGTGTGGTGAAAATTCCCGTCAAGTTCACTTCCTCCAGCATGCGTGGTCGCTTCAATGCGAAGGACGGCCAGCTTTATATCGGCGGGTTGCAAGGCTGGCAAACCAGCGCTGTGAAACTCGCGGGATTTGATCGCGTTCGTTACACCGGCAAACCTGTTCATACCGTCAACAGTTTGCACGTGACCAAGACCGGCATTGAACTTGGTTTCACCGAACCGCTCGATCCGGCTTCGGCCAACGACGTCCAGAATTACAGCGGCAAACGTTGGAATTATCATCGCTGTGAAGATTATGGTTCGCCCGAGTTTTCCGTGGCTGATCCGAGCAAGCAGGGCCGTGATGCGCTCACGATTCAATCCGCAAAGCTTTCACCCGATGGCAAAACCGTCACGCTGCAAATCGCCGACCTCAAGCCGGTGATGCAGCAGATGATCAGCTTTGATCTTAAGGCCAAGGATGGGGCGGACATCAGCCAAACGATCCAGCACACGATTCATGTTCTGCCCTGAGCAAAGGCATTCCGTTTGGAAAGCAGGCTGGCGGTTGCTGATGGCAGTCGCCAGTCTGGCGGTGTCCGCTTCCGCCCTCGCGCAAAATTCTCCTGCGCCGGCAAAGCAAGAGTCCGGCTTAAGCGTCACTTACACGTCATTGGAATCCGCTAAAGCCAGCGATGTAGTTAGTATTCCCAATGTTTGGCTTTATGTTCCAAGTGGGAAATCGCCCACGCCATTTCTGCCCGCTGGAAAGTTCAGTTCGGTTTGGAATGGTTCGATCAATGTGGAGAAGCGTGCCAATTATTTGTTTCAAGCTGAACTCAACGGCGCGCTAAAATTGGAACTCAATGGCAAAGTGGTTCTCGAGGCGAGCACGAACGGCGTTACTGAGATAACCAAGCCCGTGCAATTGAACCAAGGCGCGAATGTTCTTAAAGTTCAATTCGCCAGTCCCGCGCAAGGCGATGCCTTTGTTCGCTTGAAATGGCAGCCCAAGGACAGTTTTCTGCAACCGATTCCCGCGGAACTGTTGATGCCACCTGCCGATGCGCCCGAAGCGGCGTCATCGGCCAAGCTGCATCAAGGCCGCGAGTTGTTCATCGAATTTCGTTGTGCCAAATGTCACGCCGGTCCTGCACCTGATGCTGCCATTCCCGAATTGTCCATGGACGCACCGACGTTTGAAGGTATCGGCGCGCGTCGTAATTACGATTGGATGGCGCGGTGGATTCAAGACCCCAAATCTATGCGTGCGACCGCGCATATGCCCAAGGTGCTGCATGGTCCCAAGGCGAAGGAGGAAGCGGAAACCATTGCTGCTTACCTCATCTCGCTAAAGCCTGACGCAGCCGGAACAAAGGCTGTGGAACCGTCCAGCGAACTGATTGGCGCGGGAAAAAAGTTATTTGAAGCACTCCATTGCGCGGCCTGCCATAACGCTCCTGATGCGAGTGAAAATGATGTCAAAAAGATTTTCCTCAAATCAGTGCGCGAAAAATTTGTTGCCGGAACTTTGACTGCGTTTCTGCAAAAGCCCGACGCTCATTATGCGTGGATTCGCATGCCGAACTTCAAGCTTAGCCAATCGGAAGCTGATCAATTGTCCGCCTATCTGACTTCCTGCGGCGACAAACCGAAAGACGTCGCAGCCTCCGCCGATACCGCCGTGCTCGAACGTGGTAAGAAGCTTGTGCAAACCTCTGGCTGCCTGAACTGCCATACGCTCAAGCTCGATAACCAATTCTCCACCAAGTTGCTCGCCGATCTCGCTCCTGAGAAATGGAAGCAAGGCTGCCTCGCCGCAACCTCTGACGATGCGAGCAAGTCGCCGCACTTTAATTTCACTGCTGATGAACGTGACGCGTTACAAAATTTCGCCACCACTGACCGCGCTTCACTTACACGCCATGTGCCCGCTGAATTTGCCGAACGCCAAACCCGCTCGCTTAATTGCCGTGAGTGCCACGGCAAATTTGAAGGATTCCCCGCCTTCGATATTCTCGGCGGCAAGTTGAAACCGGAATGGTCCAAGGCGTTCATCGGCGGTGAGATTGCGACCAATCCACGCCCGTGGCTGGAAGCGCGCATGCCCGCTTTTAGCAAACGTGCCGAGGCCATTGCCCAAGGGTTGGCCATGCAGCACGGTTATCCGCCGCAAACTCCGGCTGAAGCTCCGATTGATCAGGATGCCGTTAAAATCGGCCAGAAACTCGTTTCCGCCACGGGCGGGTTTTCCTGTGTCATGTGTCACGCCGTGGGGGAAATGAAAGCCACGCAAGTGTTTGAAGTTGCCGGGATTAATCTGGCGTTGAGCGGCTCGCGCTTGATGAAGCCCTATGTTCATCGTTGGGTTAGAAACCCGCAGCTTATTGATCCCGCCACCAAGATGCCGGTTTACTTCGATGAAGAAGGCAAAAGCCCGTTGCGCGATTTTTATGAAGGCGACGCCACCAAGCAAATCGAGGTCATTTGGCAATACCTTCGTTTGGGTGACAAAATGCCGCCACCGCCAACCCAATGATTAGCGCAGTATCGCTTGACCGACTTCCTTTGCAAACGTTACAAACGTGGAATTCAACTAACATTATGCGCATCCCAACTTCACTGCTCCTCTTGTCGGCCTCTCTTCTATTAATCACCGGCTGCTCTTCCACGAAGAATGGTTCTGGGAAATGGGAAACTCTGTTTGACGGCAAGTCCGTTGACCATTGGCGCGGTTACCAGCGCGATGCGTTTCCTTCGAAGGGTTGGACCGTTGAAAACGGCACGCTCAAGACCATTCCCGGCGGCGACATCGTGGATTTGGTTACCAAGGACAATTACGAAAGTTTCGAGTTGCAACTGGAATGGCGCATTTCGCCTGCCGGCAACAGCGGCGTCATGTATCATGTGGTGGAAGGTTTCAAAGAGCCCTGGTATACCGGCCCGGAAATGCAGGTGCTGGATGATGCCAAACATAATGATGGCCAAAATCCGAAAACTTCCGCTGGCGCTCTTTATGCCTTGATTGCTCCGATCAACAAGCACTTGAAGCCGGTCGGCGAGTGGAACCAAGCCCGCTTGCTCGTCAATGGCAATCATGTGGAGCATTGGCTGAATGGCAACAAAGTCGTCCAATACGAATTAAACAGCGACGAACTCAATCAACTCATCGTAAACAGCAAATTCAAGGACAAGCCGCGCTTTGCAAAAGAAAAGACCGGGCATGTTGTCCTGCAAAATCACAAGGATGAAGTCTGGTACCGGAACATCAAAATCCGCCGCCTTTGAAGAATTTTGGCTGCACACTTTACCCAGTAATTATGAATCTGAAACATATTGCCCTTGCTGCTTTGTTGGTTTGTGCCGTGGCATTGCCTTCATCCGCTGCTGACGAATTGAACCAGCTTACTTCGAAGGAGAAGAAGAATGGTTGGAAATTGTTGTTCGACGGCAAGTCGCTCACTGGCTGGCATAGCTATGCCAAGACGGATGGCCCCAAGCAGGGTTGGGTGGTTGAGGATGGAATTTTGAAATGTGTCGCGAAGGGTCATGGAGGCGACATTGTCACGGTGGATAAATTCAAGGATTTCGATTTGCAATGGGACTGGATGCTTCCGGCCAAGGCGAACAATGGTGTGAAATATCTCGTGAGCGAAACCCGCATTTCCGCGCCCGGTCATGAATACCAAATGGTTGATGATACTATTGATGCAGCCATGCCGGCGAAAAGGTCCACAGCTTCGTTTTACGAAGTGCTGCCACCCGATGCCAAAAAGCCGTTAAAAACTCCCGGTGAATGGAATCACTCGCGCATTCTGGTGCAAGGAAACCATGTGGAACATTGGTTGAATGGCAAAAAAGTGTTAGCCTATGAACTTGGCAGCCTGGAAGTGAAGGCGGCGATTGCCGAAAGTAAATTCAAAGATAAACCGGGCTTCGGCGATAAAATCACCGGCCCGATCATGCTGACCGAACATCAGGATGAAGCTTCTTACCGGAATATTAAAATTCGAGAATTGACTGCGAAATGACCCGTCTTTGACCATAAACCGGGCAAATGCTGGTTACGATTAATGGTCTGCCTAAGATTCTGTCCTGCAAACTTGTAAGACAATTTCCCACTTTCATTTTCTTGCCAACACCCGGAATACACGGCAGAATTATAGCATGATGAAAAGTCTGCTCTATCGCAACCGAATGCTTGTACTGGCCGGTTCGTTGCTCGTCGGCCTGTTGGCAGGTCGGCCGGTGCAGGGGCAGACAAATCTTTCCGCTGATGAAATCATGCGACGGGCGGTGCAACGTGCTGAATCAGCCGAAACGCGCAGCGGCAAGCCGAATTACGCTTACACCAAACATACGCTGACCCAGGAATTGGATTCGAAGGGGCGAGTCAAAGACCGTAAAGAGAAGCTCTACGAAATATTAGTCGAATCAGGCTGGACCATTCCGAAGCTGGTTCAAGTGAATGGTCAAAGTCTTTCGACCGATGAGCTTAAAAAGCAGGATGAAAAAGAAACTGCCGAACGCCAAAAGTTGACCGATTCCCGGCTCAATAAGAAGGGCGATAATCGCGAGAATTTCCTGACCACTGACATTGTGGAACGATTCAAGTTCACGTTGTTGGAAACCAAGGTAATCAATGAGCGCAGTACGTATGTGCTGTCGGTTGAGCCGAAGAGCGCGGACATGCCGGTTAAAAAAATGACCGACCGTTTTCTGAACCAGATTGCCGGCAAGATTTGGGTGGACGCCAAGGAATTTGAATTGGCCAAAGCTGACATTCATCTCCAGACTGAAGTTGCCCTTTGGGGTGGTATGATCGGCACGTTGAAACGTTGCAATTTTGTGCTGGAACGAACCCGCCTGGAAGATGGGGTTTGGTTCAACGCCTTGTCGCATGGCGTTTTTGAAGGTCGGAAGCTGTTGGAACCGATGCACATTTTGACCAGTTCGGAATCGACCAATTTTCGTCGGCTCAGCCTCGCCCGGGATTAGGCGGATACTTGGATGGCCAAAAAGCAAAAGATCGATCTCACACCGACCGGCACCGGGCTGAATAATCCTTTCGCGGCGTTGGAAGCGGCAGGTCTGCCCGCCGGTCCGGCTACACCGCCACCGTCGGCTTCCCCTTCGGAACCACCGAAGCCTTCCAAGTTTGGTCGCGTGGTGTTGCGCAAGGAAAAGGCGCATCGCGGTGGCAAGACGGTGATTGTTATTTACGATTTTGCGCCGAACATCAGCTATAATTACATCGAATCACTGGCCGGCAAGCTCAAGGCCGCCTGCGGTTGCGGCGGCACGACCAAAGACCGGACCATTGAGATTCAAGGGGATCAGCCGGGGCGCATTCGAGCGTTGTTGGAACAGGAAGGTTTTCGAGTTGCAGGAGTGACTTGACCGCGTGATGCTATCGGTGTGCAGACGCCATTAACCAACGCCGAACTCCGCAAGCTCAAAGCCCGCGCCCAACTCCTGGAGCCCATGCTCAAGGTGGGCAAGGCTGGGTTGAGCGAGGGATTTCTCAAGAGTGTCGATGAAGCCTTAAAGCTCCACGAACTGGTCAAAATCAAATTCGTGGACTTTAAAGAGGAGAAGAAGACGCTTGCCCCCCAGTTGGCTGAGAAAACTTCCAGTGAACTGATTATGCGCGTTGGCAATGTGGCAGTGCTTTATCGCAAGAAGCCGGAAGGCGATACGGGTGCTGTAGAGATAGAGGATCAGAACGCGTCCTGAAAGTTCTTGCCACAGTTGCTTCGTCGTGGAGTAAGCTGTGGGCATGTCAGAGTTTAATCCCAAGTCTTCCCGAACAATCATCATCGTTGGGTTGGTGTGGCTTTTGATTGCGCTGACCATCGGCTACCTGCGGCTTCTTGAGCCTGTGCCTCGGGCAATTAATCAGGTTATCTTGTTGGTTCTCACGTTCAGCCTCTTGATTGCCTTCTACAAATCGCAGGCATTTCATGTCTGGGTAATGGGCCTTCCTTTGCGTGCGCTGATTTTAGTTCATGTCGTTCGTTTCGTTGGATTCTACTTTCTGTTTCTGTATCGGCGGGGTGAATTACCTTATGCCTTTGCCGTGCAGGGAGGGTGGGGTGATATTTTGGTCGCTACCACAGCGATCATTGTAGCCATGTTTGTTGGCGCCAAGCCTCGTCGCCCTTATCTGGTGTTGGCTTGGAACACGCTTGGTCTGATTGATATTCTAATGGTAGTCATCACGGCAGGTCGGTTGGGTTTGTCCAATCCCGATTCCATTGTCGCGCTTACCCGGCTGCCGCTCAGCCTTCTGCCGACCTTTGTTGTCCCGCTGATTATTTTTACGCACATCGTGATTTTTTATAGGGTCAGGAAAATCATCAAGCAGGGTGTGAAGGATTGATGCTGCTTTTATCTGCTGCGTGCTCTAAAACCTCTTCGAAGTAGAAAGAACCTATGCTTCAGAAGTTTCAGGTCATTGTTCGCGTGTTCATGTTGGGATGCTGCATTTTCCTGATTGGCAATGCTTGCGCTGATTCCCTGCCCAGCGCCCAATCTGCTCCTGAATGGGATGCTCTTTTTCAGCACACCAATGGCTGGACCGGTGCTGATGCAAATTTTTCCGTACCGCTTAGCACGAACAAAACTCTCTGGCTGTTTGGTGATACCTGGATTGGCGAAGTGAAGGATGGCAAGCGCACCAACACGGTGATGATCAATAATACTATTGCCATTCAAGACGGGCAGTCACGCCCGGAGTTTTTTCGCGGCACGCAACTTGATGGGAGGCCAACATCGTTTTTCAAACCGCAATCCGGTCACGGATATTTTTGGCCTTTCCACGGCATCCGCACGGCAAAGGGACTTTATGTGGTGCTGCAACAAGTGGAAAATATTCCTGACCGAAAGCCCGGCCCGTTTAATTTCCACTTAACGAGCTTGTCATTGGCGCACATCCCAAATCCGGACGATCCGCCTGGTCAATGGAAGGTAAGTCAGCAAAAGGTTCCGTTTGCGATGTATTCCCCGAAGGGAGATTTGGTGTTTGGCGTTTCCTTCATGCGCGAGGGAGAATTCATATACATCTATGGGTTTGATTCGCGTCCGGTAAATGGCGAGGCGCAAAGTTCGCTCGTAGCGGCTCGCGTGCCGGAGGAACATCTCGGCGAACTTAAAGCATGGCGCTTCTTCACTGATGGCAAATGGGAGATGAACGCAAAGCAGGTGACGCGCATGAGCCCCGGTTTTCCAACGGAGTTCTCAGTATCCTATCAGCCCGCATTGAAGAAATACGTTGCCATATATATGGCTAATGGAATTTCCGGGCGCATCGTGCAGCGCACTGCGCAGACACCGACGGGGCCTTGGAGTGAGCCGGTGGTGCTTTACGAATGTCCTGAGAAATCGTGGCCAGAAAAAACCTTTTGCTATTCCGCCAAGGCGCATCCTGAACTGTCCACCTCGCCAGACGAGTTGCTGATTACCTATGCCGCCAACTCGTGGGAGTTGCGCTACGTGATTAATGATGCTCGGCTTTATTGGCCTCGGTTTGTGCGGGTGAAATACAATGCTGGTAAAGAATAGTTAAACACTGTTGCAAAGCTGAGAGGGTGGGGCGCGGTGTCCTCTCGCACCGTGGCATGTTTAACAATTCGGCTCGCTGGGACAGCGAGCCCTACGAAATGTCCTCACCAAACCTGGATGGAATCTGCGGAGAAAATCTTTTCCAGCAGCATTTCGTAATCCGGCTCTGTTACCGTCAAATCCACGACTTCCACCTGGCAATCCGGCAGCACGCTTTGATGCGAAATGATTTCTCTCACGAAACTTTCTTCTGTCCTGGTAACAATATGAAGCAGCGAGCGCATATCAGAAATGCATCACGTATCGGCTTTGGGCGGCCTGCGTTGCGAGTTGTTCATCGGTAATTTCTTCATACTTTACCGGTGTTTCGCCGAGGTTGCTCAATAGCGGTGCGCCCCTTTGAACGTAGATGGGATTATTCCCTTCGCCAATCATTGGCAAATAGCGGGTGTAATTATCCTCATCCACAAGATCATCGGGATGTTCGCTTAACGCCAGTATCGCGGCCCCGCGTAAGTAGAGAGTCATTTCAATTTTCTTCCATACGCCCACGCCAGCAGCGATACGAATTGCCTCAGCCGGTTTTGGGCTAACGCGCGGGTCGCTGGTAATGACGAGAAGAACACTTGGTTTCATGACATCAATTGAAACTTAGAAAGCGATCCGTGCTCGCAATCAAATCGCTTACCACCGTTAAACCTGCAAAAACGGCTTGGTCATTTACTGGCAGATCCCGCCGTTGCACACCATAAGCACACGCGTAGAATTTCAATCCACGTGCGGAAAGCGATTGCAGGCGCGAATCCCCAATGCCGCGAACCGCTTCATCAATGCAGTACAGATAAACATCCACACCTTTGTCCAAAGCGGCTTCTGCGAGGCGCAAACCCCGTTGAAAGTTAGGATTTTCCGGGGATGTGGAGATCAGGAGGCCGAGTTTCTTTCCGCGCAAATCCATAAATCAGCGTAGGCGTGGGGTTCCTGCCTGTCAAAGGAACGTGGATGAAGGCTGTCAGCCGGTTACTTCTTAGTAAGAAGGTTCCTGACAATATCGCACAGTTGATGGGCTTGATACGGCTTTGCGAGAAAATAATCGGGTTTGGACGGGGAGCTCTGGAAAATATCTTCGCCCACCGTGCCGCTGACCAGGAGAATTCTAAGGCAGGGTTCCAACCGCCGAAATTGCTCAATCAACTCCATGCCGTTCATGGTGTGCATGGCGTAATCGGTGATTAAGAGGTCGGGTCGTGGATTCGCGGCGGCGAAAGTCTGCAAGGCTACTTCGGGGTCGCGGAAGGTTTTGATGCGATATCCGTTGGGTTCGAGGATGACGGTCGCCAATTCCAGTAACATCGGCTCGTCATCCACGACATAAATAAGAGCTCCGGAACCTTCTCCAGGTTGAGAGTTGTTCGTTTTGATTTCGCTCATTGACAGTTGGCCTTGCCCGTCCTGCTGTGTCTATAAACAGTAAAAACCTTCCATTGAAACTTGGCAAGCTGTCTTTAAAAGACATTTTCGGTTACTTTTGGGCGACAAAGCGAGGGGTAAAATCAAATTCCCGTTGCGCCATATCCTCACAAGCCGTAAGGTTACCCCCATCAGAGGTACTGAACCTGCCATCTTACCCGGGAAGGCATCTATGAAATCTGACAAATCATCTTTCAAGAAAACTGTTAAAAAGGTTACTGAATCCATTCGCGAACGCGCTGCCGCTGTGAGTAGCAAACTCGAAGCCGAGAAAAAGGCAACTACTTCCGCCAAGAGCGCCAAACCTGCGGCGCAAAAAACTGTCGCTTCGAAAAAAGCAACAACCAAGGCCCCCACTCCTGTCGCAGAAACTGTGAAACCACCTGTGAAAGCTAAAAAGAAGGCGACCACCAAAAAAGCGACTTTAAAAGTACCGCCGATCCTTTTGGAAGGCGACCGTCCCTCAGCCACGATTGCCGCCGGGCCGGGTGAGCGCTACGCCCTCGGACCAGTTCCGCCATCGGCACATTTGGGAGGAACGGAAAGTGCAGGCGAGTTGCCGGAAGCTTACGGCACCAAGCAATTATTGCTTACGGCACGTGACCCGCGCTGGCTGTATGCCCGTTGGGACCTCACACGCGACCAACAACGAAATTACAACGCCCTTTCCGCCGACCGTCATCTTGTCCTGCGAATTTACGTGAATGCGATCGAAGGGGAGCCGTTCTCGCAAATCCATGTCCATCCTGAATCAAATCATTGGTTCGTTCCGGTGGATCAAGGCGGGACGAAGTATATTGCCCAACTAGGATACTTCCAACCTAATGGCAAATGGGTGACTGTTTCCACGTCCGGCGCCACGTTGACACCACCGGACACCATGTCCGAGGACGTCACCGCGCAGTTTGCCACCATTCCCATTGAGATTCCGTTTGCACAATTGATGGATCTCGCGAAACAAGCCGTTCGTCAAAACGTTCCGCTGGCAGAAGTGATCCAGCAACTTCGCGCGAATGGTCATTATGCGCAGTTCGCGCAGGAAGCTCCCTCGACCGGGAAGTGGACTGCCGAACAAGAACGCGCGCTCTCTTCCATTATCACGATGGACAAGGTGCGTCGCGTGTGGATGGGATCCTTGGAAATTACCGAACTCATCCGGCGGCAGCTTCAGCAGGAAATCTCTTCCATGGCGGCGGCGCAACTTTCCCTGCCTACCTCGCCCGGTGGAGCCATATCGAGCGTTTCCAGTCCTTTCGGCGGCAAGCAGCGGCAAAAAGGTTTTTGGTTCAATGTGAATGCCGAGTTGATCATCTATGGCGCGACTGAAGCCGATGCCCAAGTCACCATCGGCGGACGTGTTATCAAGCTTCGACCCGATGGCACTTTCAGTTTTCGGTTCGCGCTGCCCGATGGTCAATACGACCTGCCCGCCGTGGCGATTTCTTCGGATAAAACGGATGGCCGGGCCGCGGAATTAAGTTTCAGCCGCAACACGGAATATCGCGGAGACGTGGGCACACATCCGCAGGACCCGCAACTCAAGGCGCCTTTAGCTGCGAATGTAGCCTGAAACTATGGATCAGGACGCTGAGCATCTCCGGATACTCTCCATATTTCATTATGTCGTGGGCGGGTTGCTCGCCTGCTTCGCCTGTTTTTTTATTATCTACATCGTTGTAGGCTTGGTCATGGCGAGTGCTCCCACAACCCTTAATGGCCACGGGGCGCCACCGCGTTTTGTTGGATGGTTTATGGCCATGATAGGTTGCTTCTTTCTCTTCCTTGGCTGGTCGCTCGCGGCCTTGATTATTTATGCGGGCCGCTGTCTTGCCCAGAGAAAGCACTATCGCTTTTGCATGATCATTGCCGGGGTGAGTTGCATGTTTATGCCATTTGGAACTGTCCTGGGTATTTTCACAATTCTGGTGTTGCAGCGCGAGCGCGTGAAAGGGATGTTTCATCCGGTGCCGACGGTTGCATGAATCCCTATACCAAAATCGCCCTGACCGTAATCCGATTGTTGGGCGCCGGGTTCCTGTTGATTGGCGGCATGAACCTGGGTTTGTATTGGATCAAAATCCGTCATGGGCAGGCGCATTTCCAAATCTGGCGATGTCTTTACCTGTCTCTGCCGATTGTGATTGGTTTGGGGTTGCTGGTTAAAAGTTCCGCGCTGGCGCGCCGGTTGACACAGGATTTTGATGAGGAATAATTTTTGGGAAATGTTTATCGGGTTCGGGAAGTTTTAATACGTCATGCAAGGCTATCTGTCACTTGTTCTTCACGCGCATTTGCCATTCGTGCGTCATCCGGAATATGACAAGTTTCTGGAAGAGAACTGGCTTTTTGAAGCCATTACCGAAACCTATGTCCCGCTAATCCAGACGATGGATGGGTGGTTGCGCGATGGCATGGATACGCGCCTGACCATCACGCTCTCTCCGACGCTTTGCTCGATGCTGCTCGATCCACTGTTGCAGGATCGTTACTTGCGGCATCTGGATGCGCTCATTGAACTCGCTGAGAAGGAAGTTCATCGCACGCATTGGGACAAGACGTTGCATCCGCTGGCGACGATGTATCACCAGCGTTTTATCGGCATCCGCGATACTTATCTTTCATACGGGCGGAATGTTGTCGGGGCATTTCGAAAATTTCAGGAACAAGGCAAGCTGGAGATCATCACCTGCGCCGCAACTCACGCGTTATTGCCGCTGATGGCAAATCATCCGCAGTCCATTCGGGCGCAAATTCTCGTCGCGCGAGATCATTATCGCAGTTGTTTCGGTTGCGACCCGCGTGGAATCTGGCTGCCGGAATGTGCCTACGTGGAAGGCGTGGAAAATGTTTTGCAGGAAGCGAACATCCGGTGGTTTATCATCGATACACACGGCATTCTTCATGCGCGTCCGCGTCCGCGTTACGGTGTGTTTGCTCCCATCTTTACGCCCAATTGTATTGCTGCCTTTGGACGCGATCACGATTCCGCCAAACAAGTCTGGAGCAAGCATGAAGGTTATCCGGGCGATGTTCATTACCGTGATTTCTATCGCGACATCGGCTTTGACCTCGACTTCGATTATGTGAAACCGCATCTGCCGGATGCAAGCCAACGTGGGTTCACTGGCATAAAATATCATCGCATTTCTGGAGATTCGCCGGAGAAGCAAGTTTATGAGCGCGACATCGCATTGCAAAAGGCGGCGGAACATGCGGGACATTTTCTCGGAGCCCGCATCGGACAAATCCAACATCTCGCGTCCATCATGGATCGTCCGCCGATTATTGTTTCACCGTATGATGCCGAGTTGTTTGGGCATTGGTGGTATGAAGGGCCGGAGTTTTTGGATTACTTCATTCGCAAGGCGTATTACGATCAGCAGGTTTTCAAACTGGTGACACCGCATGAATATTTGTGTCGTCAGCCTACGCAACAAGTCGCGAAGCCGAGTGCATCCAGTTGGGGCGCGGAAGGCTATTGGAACGTCTGGTTGAACGAAACCAACGAATGGATTTATCCGCATCTGCACATCGCGCAGGAGCGGATGACGGAGATGGCGCGGAAATTTCCGGAAGCGGAAGGGCTTGACCTTCGTGCCTTGAAGCAAGCCGGCAGAGAATTGCTTTTAGCGCAGGCGAGTGATTGGCCATTTATCCTTCGTACCGGTACAAGCCCTGATTACGCGCGCAAGCGGGTGAAAGATCACATACTTCGTTTCATTGCCCTGCACGAGCAACTCACCAGTCGGGTGATTGACGAACCGTGGCTCGCGCAGATTGAAAGCATGGACAATATCTTTCCGGATATTGATTATCGCTATTGGGCTTAAGAGTAGGCAGGCGCAAATTAGGAGCGCAGACAGCTTGTCTGCGAGTTTTCCTCATTGGTTATTTAAAGGTAGAATTGTGAAGCGAGACATTCGTCAACTTATCAAGCAAAAGCGGACTTGGACCGAACCGCTGCGTGCAGAGGAGGGAGCTGCCGGTTTTCGCGGCTGGCATTCCCGAGGCTATTTGCCGCATTTCGATGTGCCGGGATTGGTTCAACTGATTACTTATCGGCTTGATGATGCCATGCCATCCAACCGTCGCGCTGAATGGGGGGCATTATTGGAACTGAAAGATGAGCGACAACGTCGAATTAAAATTGAAGCTTACCTGGACGCAGGCTATGGCGAATGCCATTTGCGAAATCCTGCCATCGCCACCTTGGTTCAAGATAATTTATTGCATTTTGATAATGATCGATACCAGCTATCGGCTTGGGTTATAATGCCGAATCATGTTCACGTTTTGATAGAAATGCGGACAACACCGCTGGCGGTTATCTTGCGAAATTGGAAATCTTTCACGGGCAACATGGCAAATCGCCAACTTGGTCGTGCGGGAACATTTTGGCAGAAGGAGTATTTCGATCGCTACATTCGAGATGAAAAACATTTAAATATTGCCGTGCGGTACATCGAAAATAATCCGGTAAAAGCGCGGCTGGTTGAAAGGCCAGAGCAGGGCCTTTCAGTAGTGCATTTTTCAAGCAGGAGCAGAGACGGGAGCCCTAATTTATCTGCGGATCTAGGTGTGGGGGTTGGGTAATTTGTGGCTGTTTTTGGAACGCGCAGACAAGCTGTCTGCGCTCCTATCAAATCACTTCTTTGGCTCAAGCAACTCGCGGATTTTTAATAGAAGGTCATTCGCGTTGTATGGCTTCTGCAAGAGTTGCAGGCCTTCCACTTGAAAATATCCGGCTTCCAAGGAATTGCCACTATAACCGCTGCAAAACAACACTGGCACATCCGGGCGGATATCTTTGATGCGGTCATACGCTTCGCGCCCGCCCAGTTTGGGCATGACCACGTCGAGCAGGAGCAGGTCAATTTCCTTTGCGCGATCGGTGAATAGTTCACAGGTTTCCTCACCATTGGTGGCGGCAATGACTTTGTAGCCTGCACGCACCAAAGTTTTGATGGCCAATTCGCGCACTTGGGGTTCGTCTTCAGCCAGTAGAATAGTTTCGGTTCCTCCCTGCGGGACAAGATTCGTTTTTTGGTTGGCTCGCGCTTCGGTGGTTTCGGAAGCAGGCAGATAAATTTTAAACGTGGTGCCCAACCCTGGCTCGCTATAAACATGAATCAGACCTTCATGTTGACGGATGATGCCATAGACCACCGAGAGTCCCAAGCCAGTGCCTTTGCCTTTTGGCTTGGTGGTAAAAAAGGGCTCGAACATGCGGCTGAGTGTTTCCCGGTCCATGCCCATGCCGGTATCGGTCACGCTCAACAGAACGAACCGTCCCGGCTTGGCCCAGGGATGATCTTCACAAAACGCAGTATCAATGATGCAGTTTTGTGAATGGATGGTAATTTGTCCGCCGCCTGGCATGGCGTCGCGGGCATTGACGCAGAGGTTCAGCAACACTTGTTCGAGCTGCCCTTTGTCTGCATGCACATTTGCGAGGTCGTGGTCTGAAGTGAAGTGAACTTCAATATTCTCACCAATCAATCGCCGGATCATTTTAAGATGTTCGCCGACGAGTTGATCGAGATCGGTGTCAGACTTTTGCATCGGTTGACGCCGACCAAAAGCGAGCAATTGGCGGGTCAATTGCGTGGCGCGTTCGGAGGCCTTATGGACCTGTTCGAGGTGGCCTTGAATTTCCGTTCCGGTGGAACTTCGCGCCAGCATGGTATAACCCATGATGACTTGAAGAAGATTATTAAAGTCATGCGCAACGCCGCCAGCGAGGAGGCCGATGGCTTCCATTTTTTGCGAGAGACGCACCTGTTCTTCCAGGACTGATTCCTTGGTGACATCGCGCTCCACGGCAATGTAGCTGGTAATTTTGCCCTCATGGTCACGAATGGGATAAATGAAAACTTCAGCTTCAAACTTCCGGCCGTCCTTTTTGTGTGAAACAAATCGCCCGCTCCAATTGCCAAGGAGGTTGATGTGTTCAGCGATGTTATCGAATGCCAGGCGGCCTCCGTTGGCGGATAAAATGGAGTTGAAATGACGCCCCACCATTTCCCGGCCACTATAGCCGGTGATGCGCTCAAAGGCCGGATTCGCATATTCAATGATTCCGTGGGGATCGATATTGATGATGATGTCCGTTGATTGTTCCACCGCCGTCGCCAGACGCACCACGGTTTCCTCCGCCCGCTTGCGTTCGGTGATGTCGGTGATCATGGCGAGCCGTGCTTGCTTGCCTTCGAAAGTAAGCGAATGGGAATTGACCTCCACCTGGATGATGGTGCCATCCTTTTTTTGGTGGCGAAAAGTGCCGATCAGATTTAAGCCGTCACCGATGGCCTTAACTTTTTCCAGTAAAATTGGAATGTCTTCCAGTGGACGATAGTCCTTGATGGTCATGGACAGGAATTCCTCGCGCGAATAACCGTAATGCCGGACCATGGCTTCATTGACCGCGAGAATGCCAAGCGTTTCGATATCGTAAACGAGCAATGGGCTGGGGTTGCGATCAAAGAAGAGGCGATGTCTATGCTCAGAGGCGCGCAAGGCTGTCTCGGACTGGATACGCTCCAAAGCACCGCCGCAGTAATCGGCGAGGCTCTGCAATATCTTCAGGTCGTCCCACGTGTAGGCATGAGGAGAATAACTTTGGATGGATAAAACCCCCGCCACTTTCTGTCCGCTGCGGATGGGCACGAACATGAGCGACAAGGCCGGGCGCGTGGTATCGCCAAAGCGAACAAAGTCGTTCATGTTCGCTGGAATTCCTTCACGCAACAAGAGTTGTCCACCTTCAGCCAATACCCGACGCATGGTGGAGGTAGGCTTGCCGCCATCGTAAGCCGGAGGTACCGCCGTCCGCCGTCCATCCAGGATATCCATGGCCAGGATATGATAGACCACATCTTTTTCCGGAGAATAGGAATCGAGAAAGCAACAGTCCCAGCCGATCAGCTTATCAGCCGCTTCCAAAATAATTTCGGCTGCCTCCAAGGGCGTCTGGGCGGCGCTTAAACTTTTGCCCAAATCAGAAAATATGGCGCTACGAAATTCCGCATCCTTGCGTTCTTTAATGTCGGCGTGTGCCCCGATCCATTCGCGAATGCTGCCATCCTCATTGAGAACGGGAACTGCGCGCGTGAGCATGTAATGCCATTGCCCATCATGCCGCCGGAGACGATGCTCGATGCGAAAGGGGGCTTTACTGGTTAAAGCATTTTGCCAGGCTTCACGGGTGATGAACTGGTCGTCGGGATGAATGGCGTGGAGCCAGCCAGTTTTCTTTGTGTCTTCGATCGTCAGTCCGGTAAATGTTTCCCAGCTAGGCAGGACATCAGTAACGCGGCCTTGTGGGTCGGTGGTCCAGACTGCCTGGGCCGCCGCCAGAACCAGGGAACGAAACCGCGCCTCGCTTTCCCGCAAAGCCTGCTGGGCGGAGCGTGCGTCGCTGGCGGATGCTGAATTATCACCGAGCGACGATTGAGACTTCATGAAGGTGCAAATTGACCAAAATGGCTGGTTGCCCGATTTTATTTTTTAAGGCTACGCTGGGATTCTAGCGGGAAGAATCAAAATTGCAAGCCGCCCGCATTTTACTCATCGCACATTTTCAGAAGCTCTGCTTCATCAATCACTTTGACGCCCAGCTTTTGCGCCTTCTCCAGCTTGGAGCCGGCATCATCGCCAGCCACGACATAATCGGTCTTCTTACTGACGCTGCCGCTGACTTTGCCGCCAAGGGCTTCGATTTTGGCCGCAGCTTCCTCGCGTTTGAGGGTTGGCAAGGTGCCGGTGAGGACGAAGGTTTTGCCGGCGAAGGGGCCGAGTGCGGCAGCGGGTTTGTAGAGGGAAGAGTTGAAATTTAAACCGGCTTTGCGCAGGCGCTCAATCAACTCCCGGTTCTTCGGTTCTTGATGCCATTGAACAAGGCTATGCGCGATGACTTCGCCGATGTCTTCTACTTCAGTGAGTTGTGTTTCGCTGGCAGAGAATAAATCGTCCAGGGTGGCAAAACGTTTTCCGAGCGCCTTGGCAACGCCTGCGCCGACATGCAAAATGCCAAGGCCAAACAAGAGCCGCCATAAATCGCGCGTTTTACTGGCGGCAATGCCATCCAGAAAATTCTGCGCCGATTTCTCGCCCATGCGTTCCAGGTTGGTCAACTGCTCCAAGGTCAGCGAATAGAGATCGGCCACATCATGCACCAAAGCATTTTTGACAAGCTGACTTGCCAGAACTTCGCCGCCGCCTTCGATGTCCATCGCGCCGCGAGCGCACCAATGTTCGATGCGGCCCCGGACTTGCGCCGGACAGGTGGCATTCAAGCAGCGCCAGACCACACCTTCGCCAGTGCCGTTTCCTTCCGTGCGCGCCACTTTGGAACCGCATTCCGGGCAATGTTTTGGAAATTCGAAGGGAACTTCTTTTCCGGTTCGTTTGGTCAGCACCACGCCGACAACTGCGGGAATAACTTCACCGGCCTTTTCGATGGTGACTGTATCGCCGACCCGAATGTCTTTGCGTCGCAATTCGTCTTCGTTGTGCAAGGTGGCGCGGGCGATGGTGCTGCCAGCGAGAAATACCGGTTCCAATTCCGCCACGGGCGTTAGCGCACCGGTGCGGCCGACTTGAATGGTGATGGCCTTGAGTTTGGTCTCTGCTTGTTCAGCGGCATACTTATAAGCGATGGCCCAGCGTGGCGCTTTGGAGGTAAAACCAATTTTTTCACGCAGGGCAAAGGAGTTCAGTTTAATTACCGCGCCGTCGGTTTCGTAAAGGAACTTATGCCGCAATTGATCCAGTTCATTGATGGCGGCAAGCAATTCGTCGGCAGAACGACATTTCCAGGTTTTTTGCGGCGACTTGAAGCCAACGGATTTCAGCCACGCAAGCACTTCATCATGTTCCAGCGGCGGTTCGGCTCCTTGGAAGGTGCCCAATCCGTAAACGATGACATCGAGCGGACGTTTGGCGACAAGGCGCGGGTCGAGTTGCTTCAGGGAGCCAGCGGCGGAATTGCGCGGATTGGCGAAAGGCTCGTCTCCAGCGGCAACACGTTCGGCGTTCAGTTTCAAAAACGCCGCCTTGGGCAGATAGACCTCTCCGCGAATTTCCACCACATCGGGAATCTTCTTGCCGGTGGCTTTTAACTTTCCGGGAAGGCTACGGATGGTTTTAAGATTGGCGGTGACGTCGTCGCCGGTGGTTCCGTCGCCGCGCGTTGCCCCGCAGGTGAAGACTCCCTTTTCGTAACGCAAGTTGATGGCGACACCATCCACTTTGGGTTCCACCATCCATTCCAAGGTTTCGCCGGGGACGAGCTTTTGCACGCGAGTGACAAAATTGCGGACTTCCTCCTGTGAGTAAGTATTATCCAGACTCATCATCGGCGAGAGATGGTGGACGGGTTTGAACGCGGTCAATGGTTCGCCGCCCACGCGCTGGCTCGGAGAATCAGGCGTGACGAGATCCGGGAATTCCTTTTCGAGGTCAAGCAACTCGTGGTAGAGCTTGTCGTAAGCCTGATCGCTGATGCTGGGCCGGGCTTCAACGTAATACGCATGATCATGGCCGCGAATTTCTTCGACCAATCTGGCGTGACGAGCTTTGGCTTCGGCGTGTGTCATCGGATTAATTTCAAATCAAGATTGGCAAAAATGCACGAACTAATTCTGCTTCATCGGATGAATTAACTTTCCTTAAAGCTGCTGACAGGGGGACAAACGCCTTGTTCTGTGCACATAATATCTTACCTTGTTTAAGTCTGTCTTCGCGTAACGGATCCCTCCCGAGCCAAAGATAGGCATTTATTATTATATGAAAGATCCGCAAATACACACTGACTCTCTTTCCGATTTTACCACCGATTTTCGAGTTTTACTATTGGCTGGCATGGCCGTAATTATCGGCGCCATCAGCGCTTTTGTGGCCTACGCGCTGATCTGGTTGATTTCCCTAATTACGAACCTGGCATTCTTCCATCGCTTTTCAACTGCGCCGGTGACACCACAGGAGGCGCATCTGGGGTTGTGGGTGATCATCGTTCCAGTTATCGGTGCGTTGATCATTGGATTGATGGCCCGGTATGGCTCACCGAAGATTCGTGGCCATGGCATTCCGGAAGCGTTGGAAGCGATTTTGATTGGGCGGAGCAGGATTGAGCCGAAGGTGGCGATTCTGAAACCGATTTCCTCGGCGATCTCGATTGGCACCGGCGGGCCGTTTGGCGCAGAGGGGCCAATCATCATGACCGGCGGCGCTTTTGGTTCGTTGTTCGCGCAATATTTTCATCTCTCGGCGGCGGAACGAAAAACATTGCTCGTTGCGGGCGCGGCGGGAGGAATGGCGGCAGTATTCGGAACGCCGGTGGCGGCGGTATTGCTGGCGGTGGAGTTGCTGCTTTTTGAATGGAAGCCGCGCAGTTTCATACCGGTGGCGGTTTCGGCCATTGTGGCCTCGGCCATGCGGGTGCCGTTGCTTGGGGCGGGGCCCATTTTTCCAGTGATGTCTCACGGAGCGATGAGCGGTGGTGAATTGGCGATCGCCGCAGTGGTGGGAATTGCCGCTGGCCTCGGTTCGGGTTTGTTGACCGCTCTAGTGTATGCGTTGGAAGATGCGTTTCAGAAATTGCCGATTCACTGGATGTGGTGGCCGGCGATCGGCGCGGTGCTGGTGGGGATTGGCGGTTATATCGACCCGCGAGTGTTGGGTGTCGGTAATGGGCTTATTCATGGATTGTTGCGCGGTGAAATCATCGGCGCGGCATTGCTCGGGTTATTAATTGGGAAAGGATTGGTCTGGGCCATCGCGCTGGGTTCCGGGACGTCCGGCGGCGTGCTCGCGCCGTTGCTGATTATGGGTGGTGCGTTGGGCGCTCTTTTGTCGCGCTGGATACCCATTGGTGACGCGGGATTGTGGGCCATGGTCGGCATGGGCGCGATGATGGGCGGCACGATGCGTTCGCCGTTTACCGGAATGGTATTCATCTTGGAACTGACCCACGATTTAAATGCCCTACCAGCGGTGATGATTGGTTGCGTGGCGGCGCTGGGGGTAACGGTGCTTTTATTGCGACGTTCGATATTGACCGAAAAACTTGCGCGCCGGGGACATCACGTCACGCGCGAATATAGTATTGATGTTTTCAAACTGCTGCGCGTGGGTGAGGTGATGGATGAAGATGCTCCCACAGTTTCCGCCAAAATGCCGGTAACGGAGTATTCCGATCTCATCGCACAGGGAAATCCCCGGCTGACACGCCGTCAAGGCACGTTGCTGGTGGATGACGAAGGCCGGTTGAGAGGCATTGTCACGCGCGGGGATGTCGTGCGCGCGTTGCAGAGCAAATTGGTGGCGAGCATGACAGTTTTGGAAGCAGGCAAGGAAAATCCTGTTGTTACATTTCCCGACGAACTTTTGCATGATGCCATCACCAAAATGTTGAGCAACGACATCGGGCGGTTGCCGGTGGTGGATCGGAAGGATATTCGAAAAGTGGTGGGCTATTTGGGCCGGGCAAACATTGTGGCAGCGCGGTCGCGACATATGGAGGAAGAAACTGTGCGCGAAAAAAGTCCGTGGCTGGCGGCCAGCGTGGGCCTGTCCAAATAGACACTTATTCCCCACTCGACAATCGTTCAAGACCAGCCCACATTTTCGGCATGTCTCTGACGCCTTCAACCATGCTGCCACTGGAAACAGTGGCGCCGGATTTTCGATTGCCGGATACGAATGGGAAAACTGTTTCGCTGGCCGATTTTAAAAAAGCACCCGCGTTGGTGGTCATTTTTATGTGCAATCATTGCCCGTATGTGAAGCATATCCGGCAGGGGTTGGCGGAGTTCGGGCGGGATTATCAGGCGAAGGGTGTTGCCATTGTGGCGATTAACTCGAATGACGCGACGAATTATCCGGCGGACAGTCCGGCGGCGATGAAAGAAGAGGTTAAATCAGCAGGTTACACTTTTCCGTATCTCTTTGATGAAACGCAGGAAGTGGCGAAGGCGTATCGCGCCGCTTGCACGCCAGACATTTACCTGTTCGACCGTGAGCAGAAACTGGTTTATCGCGGTCAGTTTGATGAGAGTCGTCCGCGCAACGAGTTCCCAGTGACGGGCAAGGATTTGCGGGATGCGGTGGATGCGTTGCTAGCGGGCAAGCCGGTTTCCCAGGTGCAAAAGGCGAGCATTGGGTGCAATATCAAATGGAAAACGGGGAACGCGCCGGATTATTTTTGAGGAAGGTCGGGTAGCGCAGATAAAGTTCTTCTCTTAATCATAATCATAATCCAGTGTTATCCCATAAGAGCATGGCTCAGCAATCACCCGCTTATTCTACGAGGGTTTGCTGATTTTTTTTGAGGGGGTGACTTTCCAAATTTTCTGGTTGGTCCTGTTTTGGGGGTGAT
>JAQGPC010000252.1 GCA_028293285.1 Pedosphaera sp. | reverse complement strand
GTTGGCTCAACCGCTTCCGCCGCCTGCTGGTGCGGTGGGAGAAGAAGGCAGCCAATTACCCGGACATGCTCGGCCTCGCCTGCGCCTGCATCACTTTCCAGCAAGCCGGGTTATTCGGATAGGCTCTAAGGCACAGATTTGGACTGCTCGAATGACTGTTTACCCTTGAAAATATAAAAGAGGTAAATCAGTGATGGCAACAGCAGGATCGCACCGAGTCCGAGGGCGAGGACGAGGAGTCGAAGGGTGGCTTCGGGCGCGGCTGAATTAAACACAGTCATATCGGGTGTAATGAGGTTGGGAAATTGCGCGAGACACCATCCAACGAGAATCATCGTCACTTGGCCGATGGCGGCGATGCGGGCGAAAGCAAAGCGGCGGAACCACAATGCGCCCAGAGCGGCGATGGCGAACAAGGCTGTCCAGGCAAGGAGCACCGGCGCCCACCATTTCGTGAGTCCTGCATACATATAGGGAGCTTCTGACTTGGAGGTGAAGAAAACGAACATTGCGATAGGAATCAATAGTGCGCCGCTCCACAAGGCGCGGCGGCGGAAATCCTCCTGCAAATCCGGCTGGTTTTTACTATCGACGGTCAAATAAGTAGCAGACAGGAAAGCGAAGAGCGACAGAGCAAAGATTCCGCATGCAACGGCAAAAGGAGTTGTCCATCCTGCAAAAAAACCCGTGGTCAGCTCCTGCTCCCCCACCCTTATCCGGCCTGTGGTCAGAGCGCCCAAGACTATGCCTTGAAAAAACGGAGTGAAGAAGCTGGAGATGCCGAACAGCTTACTCCAACGTCGATATACCGAATCCTGGCCCGAGTCGTATTTACGAAAAGCGAAAGCGGAGCCGCGAAATACGATGCCAACGAGCATCAACGTAAGAGGGATATTCAAAGCTGTCATCATGGCAGCGAAGGCCCTCGGAAAGCCGGTGAAGAGGAGAACGATAACCAGGATTAACCAGACATGGTTCGCTTCCCAGATAGGGCCAATGGCATGGTCAATGGCATCCCGTTGACGGCGCGCGCGCGGACCGAAGGCGAGCATATCCCACATGCCGCCACCGAAATCAGCGCCGCCCATGAGCGCATAAAGGATCAACGAGATTAATAAAATTGCAGCGATGATGAGTTCAAGCATGGCGCACCTTAGTGGTTATTTTCGATCGCTCCTGCTGGACGTGTTTCCAGAAATTGGCGGCGCAGAAGGAAAACAAGTATGACCGAAAGAAAGATGTAAAGGCCCGTAAATGTCACAAAAGGCACGACAAGACCTTTCATGGGAGTCACAGCTTCGCTCGTTCGCATAAACCCATAAATGATCCATGGCTGGCGACCGAGTTCGGTAACCATCCATCCAGCCTCAATCGCGATCATGCCAAGAGGTCCGGCAAAGACGAAAGCTCTCAACAACCATTTCGCATCCGGCAAACGACGCTTGCGCCACCACACATGGCCCGCATACAAAGCAAGCAAAAGCATGGCCGTGCCACAACCCACCATGATGTCAAAAGCCCAATGCACCAATCGAACATTAGGCCAGTCTTTGCGAGGGAAGTCCTCCAGTCCACGGATGTTGGAGTGCAGATGATGAGTTGCTAAAAAGCTCAGGCCGTTCGGGACTTGTATCGCGTAATCAACGGAATCCGTTTCATCATGCGCTATCCCGCCAATGATCAAAGGGGCATCTGCTTGAGTTTTATAATGAACTTCCATGGCAGCGAATTTGACAGGCTGAAGCCTGTACGTGGCCCGGGCGCTGATATCTCCGCTCAAAATCTGCAAGGGAATGCTGATGCACGCAACCGACAGCGCAATGCCAAAGGCAGCCCGGTGAAAGGGGTTTGAGCGGTCGCGGAGAAGAAAAAAGGCATGGATGGAAGCAACCAGAAAACCGGTTGCGACAAAAGCGGCGAGAGTCATGTGGAGCACTTCGTGGAATGCCGCGGGATTCAATATGGCAGCAACAGGGTTCACATTCACTGGCTTTCCATCCACCATGTCAAAACCAGTGGGAGTGTTCATCCAGGCATTTGCCATGACGACAAAAATCCCGGAGAAAATGCCGCTAATGGCCACCACCACTCCGGCCAGCCAATGAGCGAGAGGCGGGATGCGGTTCCATCCGTAAAGAAAAACTCCGAGAAAGATCGCTTCCGTAAAGAAAGCGAAACCTTCGAGTGAAAACGGCATTCCAATAATCGAACCGGCGTAACCCATAAAACTAGGCCAGAGTAAACCGAGTTCGAATGAAAGCACGGTGCCGGATACAGCGCCCACTGCAAAAAGAATGGCCGTTCCCTTGGCCCACCGTTTGCTGAGATCAAGGTAGACGGGTTTCTTCGTGCGAAGATAAAGTCCCTCGGCAATCGCCATCAACACCGGCATGCCAATGCCAATGGCGGCAAAAATTATATGAAAGGCCAACGACATGGCCATTTGCGAACGGGCAAAATTGAAATCACTCATAGGACATTCCCAACTCCACTGCACATTATATTAGATTTATTAATTATTCAATAGATGCGCACGTTATCATAAGCTTTTATTAAATAACAAATCATAGCAGTTGTTTCAAATGAGCAGCTTGTTATTCTCCCCGCCTTTGCGAATGCAAAATCATAGCAGTATGCTCGTACGTCCAGTCGAAAAGGCTGGAAACTAAAATAAAATAATGTCCAAAGAAGCACCAACGGCCATTCTGACCGCAACCGACCTGGAAGTTAGCTACAACCATCAGGTTGTGCTCAAAGAGGCGTCGCTTGCGATCAGCGAATTCGACCGCATCGGCATGGTGGGGCGCAACGGCAGCGGTAAATCAACGTTCTTGCGGATCGTGGCAGGATTACAGGAAGCGGATGCCGGAACCATCACCCGCAAGCGAGATTTGATTGTCAGCTACTTGCCGCAAGAATTCGCGCTCGACCCGAAGTTGACAGTTTATGAGAACATCCGCGAAGGTGCGCGATATATTTTGGATTTGATTCACGAATTCGAGTCGTTACCGGCAGAATCAAAACGACATGCGGATTTGGAGGAGCGGATTGTGGCGCATGATGGCTGGGGTTTGGATCATCGGCTGAAGACGGCGATGTCGCACCTGAACGTGCCAGATGGCGAACGAGCGATTGATACACTTTCCGGCGGAGAGAAACGACGGGTGGCAATGTGCCGGACAATTGTCGCGAGACCGGACTTGTTGATATTGGATGAGCCAACGAACCATCTTGATCCGGAATCGATTGAATGGGTGGCGTCGTTCCTCGAAGAATTTCCCGGAGCTTTCCTGTTGGTGACGCATGATCGCTATTTTCTGGATCGCGTGGCTTCGACCATCGTGGAGTTGTCCAACGGCAAATTCTATTCCTATACCGGCAATTACACCGAATATCTGCTTTCAAAGGCCGAGCGACAGGCCACGGAGGAAAGCGTCGAGCATAAGCGGCAGATGTTTCTCCGGCGCGAACTGGATTGGGTGCGACGCGGTCCCAAGGCGCGCACAACGAAATCGAAGAGCCGCCTGGATCATTACTACGAAGTGGAAGCCGCTGCACCGCCGGAAATTGAATCCGAAGTGGAACTGATCATTCCCCCACCCCCGCAATTGGGAAATCGCGTAGTGGAGTTATCCAACGTAGGGATGGAGCGTGGCGGCAGGATGTTATTCAGTGGATTCGATTTCACTTTTGAAAATGGAATGCGGATTGGCGTGGCCGGACGGAACGGGCTGGGCAAAACAACATTGTTGAAAGCAATTATTGGAGATTTGCCGCCGACAGAAGGGACGGTAAAAATCGGGCCACTGACTAAGTTTAATTACGTCGATCAAGGGCGCATTCAATTAAACGAAGACAAAACTGTTTTGGATGAGATCAGCGATGGAACGGAATTTGTGGTCTTTGGTGAGGGTAAGTTGTCGTTACGTGCCTACTTGAAACGGTTTCTGTTTACCGATGATCGCATCAATACCCAGGTGAAATATCTTTCCGGTGGCGAGCGAAGCCGATTGTTGCTGGCAAGGATTTTGAAGAATGGTGGCAACTTCCTGATCCTCGATGAGCCGACGAATGACTTGGATTTGCCGACTTTGCGAATTCTGGAGGAAGCGTTGCTGGCATTTCCCGGCTGTCTGGTGGTGGTGAGCCATGACCGATATTTTTTAAATCGCGTCTGCACGGGCATTCTGGCTTTTGAAGGGGACCAGCGCGTGAACTATAGTGTCGGCGACTACGATTATTATCTGGAAAAGAAAGCGCGCGACACTAAAGCGATAACGTCTAATAAAACCGAAGCTCCGC
>JAQGPC010000232.1 GCA_028293285.1 Pedosphaera sp. | reverse complement strand
CCAACTCACTTCCTTTTGAAGGATTGCCTATCTCCACCAATATTGATCAGGCCCTCGGCAAGGACGGAGAATTGGAACGCGGCGCAAAAATTATTTCCTTGGAAAAAGCCCTTGATATCGCGGTGCACAACAGCCGTATTTATCAAAGTCAAAAGGAACGGCTCTATCTTCAGGCACTCAGCCTGACTTTGGCCCGCCATCAATACGACCCGATCTTTTTCGGACGTGGCAGCGCGGATTACGCCGTTGATACCGAACAGGCCATTGCCATCGGCATTGACCCGATTACGGGCAATCCCAAAAGCATTCTGAGCGATAATTTGGTGGAACGGAAGCGAATCGAAGCCAATGGCAGTGCAGGTGTGAATTGGCTCTTGAAAACCGGCGGACGACTTTCCGCCGCCTTTACCACGGATTTTCTACACTATCTGGCGGGGAACCCGCAGACCGTCACATCTTCACAGGTTGCGGCGAATTTCATTCAACCTCTCTGGCGCGGCGCGGGTTACAAGGTTGCCATCGAAAATTTGACCGATGCCGAGCGCAGTCTTCTCTATGCCTTGCGCGATTTCAGCCAATTTCGCCGCACCTTCAGCGTTCAGATTGCCACGGCTTATTATAGCGTGCTGCAAAATCGTGACACCGTGCACAATAGCTACCTCGGATATCAAAGCTTCAAAAAAAGCGCCGAACGCACCCGCGCCCTTGCGGCTGAAGGCCGAACCAAACAGTCTGAATTGGCCCGGCTGGAACAACAGGAACTCTCCAATCAAAGCGCCTGGATCAGTGCCATTCGCAATTACAAGTTGAGTCTCGACCAATTCAAAATTCAACTTGGTCTGTCCGCTGATGCCAATGTCCTCCTGGACGACAAGGAATTGCAGGAATTAAAAATTATTGATCCAGATATTGATCCAGAAGCAGCTCAGGAAGTCGCCCTGACAACCCGGCTCGACCTGTACAACGTGCGCGACGAAGTGGAAGACAGCGAGCGCCACATTTATTTGGCAGCTAATGGCCTTAAGCCGCAGGTGGATTTGGTTGCTGATGCGGCTTTTAACAGCAAACCTAATAGCACCACTCCGCTCCCGGTGCCGGATATAAATCGCTATCGTTGGAGTGCTGGTTTGAATGTTGATTTGCCCTTGGAACGGAAGGCCCAACGTAATGTTTATCGGGCGGCCTTGATTTCCCGTGAAGTTGCCAAACGCCAATTGGAACAACGCGTGGATGAAATTAAACTTGAAGTGCGCGACGGTTGGCGCAGTCTGGATCAAGCCAAGAGGAATTATGAAATCAATGAGATTGCCGTGAAGCTGGGCGAGCGTCGCGTGGAAGAGCAAAACCTGCTGGCTGAGTTGGGGCGGGGGACTGCTGAAGCCCAGGTGAGCGCACAGAATGATTTAATCACGTCCAAGAATGCCCTGACTGCCGCGCTGGTGGGTCACACCATTTCACGGCTGCAATTTTGGAACAATCTCGGTATTCTTTATATCAAGGACAATGGCCAGTTTGAGGAGGTAAAACATGCGGGGCATTAAAAAATTCATTTTTGAACAACCACTCTGGCGCAAGATTGCCGGTGGTATTGTTCTCTTCGTTATCCTGTATTTCACGTTCGGCCGAAGCAAACACACTGACGCCGGGATTACATTTGCTGCGCGCCGTGGCCGGTTGGAAATCAATGTTCTGCAAGGCGGCAGCCTCGAAGCCTTGGAATCTCAGGCCATTAAGTGTGAGGTGAAAGGCTACAACGGCATCAAGATTTTAAAAATTGTCGAAGAAGGTTATCAGGTCACTGAGGATGATGTTAAGACCAACAAGGTGCTCGTCGAATTGGATTCCTCTGAAATACAAAACAAAATTACGCAAGAGGACATCAATTATGAATCCAACTTGGCGGCTCTGACCGACGCCCGACAGGCCTACGAAATCCAAGTGAACCAAAATCTGAGTGATATAAATGCTTCTCTGCAAAAAGTCAGGTTCGCCCGCATGGACTTCGATAAATCGATGAGTGCGGAAACGACCGGCGGAATTATCAACCAACTCGGTTTGGACGATGATTTGGCGGAAACCAATGTGGTTAAAGTAGCCACCGCAATGGAATCAGCTTCGACACCTCACGCCGCTTTGGGCGGGGGAGCGGCAGATGGCGCAGCATCAGCGGAAGAAAAAGCCGTAATGGCGGATGCAAAGGCTTCCAACGCAATTCAAAAAGCCATGCTTAAAACGGCTGACCCCGCCGACGAAGCCGAAGCAACATTGAAACAGGTGGCGGACTCTCAGGCCCAAGTTCAGCCCAAGCCCATCGCCATCGATTTTTCCAAATATGCCAGGCTCGAATTGTTGGGTGACGGTGAGATGAAGCAAAAGATGCGGAAGAATGAGGATGATTTGCAGGTAGCTCAAAAGGAAATGAGTCAGGCCAAGACTGCTTTGGAAGGCACCCAGCGTCTTTTTGCGAAGGGCTTCGTAACCAAAACTGAATTGGAAGGGGACGAATTCAAGTACGAAAACAGCCGGTTGAAGGTCCAGACTGCCGAGACCGCCCGCAACCTTTTCTTAAGATACGAATTTCCCAAAACCTGTGAGGAAGCTTTGTCTAAATATGCGGAAGCGGTTCGTGAATTGGATCGGACAAAGAAAGGGGCTATTTCCAAACAGGCCCAGGCCGAAGCCAAACTCAAATCCGCGGAAGGACGCTATAAGCTGGAGCTGCGCCAGCGCGATGAATTGCAAAAGCAGCTTCAAAAATGCACCATTAAAGCGAGTAAAACAGGCCTGGTGGTTTATGGCGGGGGCAACATGAATGCCTATTACTATGGCGGTGATGAACAAATCCGGGAAGGCGCGTTGGTCCGCGAACAACAACCGATCATCACCATTCCCGACATGTCCAAAATGGCAGTCAAAGTTCGGATTTTGGAAACCTACATCAAGAAAATCAAAAAAGGACAGCAGGTTCGTATCACCGTGGAAGCGTTTCCGGACAAGTTGCTGATGGGAGAAATCAGCAAGGTGGGCGTGTTGCCGGATTCGCAAAACATGTGGATGAACCCGGACATGAAAGTCTATCTTACCACCATTACGATCAAGGAGACTCAGGATTGGATCAAGCCCGGCATGAGCGCGAAAGCGGAAATTCTCATCAAGGAACTGCCCGATGTGGTTTACGTTCCCATCCAGGCGGTAAACACGGAAGGCAATAAGCAGATTTGCTATCTCGCCCACGGCAGTCGCCAGGAACGCCACGAAATCGAGACGGGCGAATTCAACGACGAGTTCATTGAAGTTAAAAATGGAATCAAGGAAGGAGATAAAGTCTGCCTTCGTAGCCCGGAAGATTCCGGCAGCAAAGATAAGAAGAACGAGGAGCCAGCGGAGAAAAAGAAGGAAAACGCCGCTCCAGATGCAGGAAAAAAGACAAAGTAACTTCTTCTTTCTACTTAAGCGTGACCTCTCCTTCACCAACTCAAGTTCCGGTATCACCGAAGCTGAGCGGCCCCATCGTCAAATTTGATGCCGTGCGAAAGCATTATCAAATGGGGCCAGTATTGGTCGAAGCATTGCGCGGTGTTTCCCTGGAGATACAGTCGGGAGAATACATCAGCATCATGGGGCCATCCGGCTGTGGTAAATCCACCATGTTGAATCTTCTCGGATGTCTTGACCGTCCCACCACCGGACACTATCTACTCGGCGGCGAAGATGTTTCCCGGATGACTGATGACGATCTTTCCACCGTGCGCGGAACTCGGCTTGGATTCATTTTCCAATCCTACAACCTGATCCCGCAACTCTCCGTGGTGGAAAATATCGAGGTGCCGCTTTATTACCAGGACCGACCGGAAGAAGAAGCCCGCGAGATTGCTATTAGACTCGCCACCTTGGTCGGTTTGGAGAAACGGCTGTGGCATAAACCATTTGAACTTTCCGGCGGTCAACAGCAACGCGTCGCCATAGCCCGCGCCTTGGTGAATGATCCACTTGTCATTCTCGCGGATGAACCTACAGGAAACTTGGATTCCACCTCGGGCGCGGAAATTCTCAAGGTGTTCGACGACCTGCACCGCCAAGGCAAAACCGTCATTCTTATTACCCACGATGATGACGTGGCCCAGCGCTCCAGCCGCACCATCCGGTTGCGGGACGGCCAGGTGGAGAGTGATGTTCGGGTTTCCAAATCCTCCGCATGAGCGTGCCCTCCAGAATAAGCGCGAACACCAGCAAGGAAATGCTGGTGCTGTATCGTTTTTTTCGTGGTCTGAAAGCAGCGCGGTTGAAACGCATCATCCGGCTCGGCATGAAAAGCCTTTGGCTGCATCGCCTGCGCTCACTGCTTACCGCGTTGGGCATTGTGTTCGGTGTTTGCTCGGTCATCGCCATGCTCGCCATTGGCGAAGGGGCCAGCCATGAGGCGCAGGAACAGATCAAGAACCTGGGCAGTCAGAATATTATTTTACGCAGCGTTAAGCCTTCCGAGGAACGGAAGGTTTCGGAAAATAACCGCGCCAGTTACATCCTCCAATACGGCCTGACCTATGCCGACATCAAACGGATCAAGTCCACCATTCCGGGAGTTTCAATTGTCGTGCCCGCGCGCATCATGCGTGAATATGCCTGGAACATCAGCCGCCAGACCGATTGCGAAATCATGGGCACCGTTCCGTGGTACCCGGAAATGCGCAACCAACGCGTCGCCCAGGGACGTTTCTTTACCGATCGGGAGATGGACGAGAAGGCGAACGTTTGCGTCATCAGTTCGGAAATGATGCAAAAGTTATTTCCTTTGCAACAAGCCCTTGGCTCTACCGTCCGGGTGGCGAGTGAATACTACCGTGTAATCGGTGTCATGGAGCCCAAGTCCAAAGGGCCCAAGGCGGAAGAATCGACCGACAGTTCAAAAGGAGCCGCTGCCGAAAGGATGTTCATCCCGCTGGAAACCGCCAAGACCCGCTATGGCGAAGTCCTGCGCAAACGGCGTCGCGGCAGTTTCGAGGCGGAGCGGGTCCAACTCCACGAAGTGACCGTCAAAGTTGCCAGTCCCGATGAAGTCGTTAATGTCTCACTGGCCATCAAGGATCTAATGGAGCGGAACCATAACAAAAAAGATTATGACATGGTCGTGCCGCTGGAACTCTTGAAACGGGCCGAGCGCACGAAACAAATTTTCAACATCGTGCTCGGCTCCATCGCGGCAATTTCCCTCCTGGTCGGTGGCATCGGCATCATGAACATCATGCTCGCCAGCGTGACAGAACGGACTCGTGAAATCGGCATTCGTCGCGCCCTCGGTGCCAAGCGACGGGACATCGTCACTCAGTTTCTGGTGGAAACTATTATGCTCTCCGGCTGCGGTGGGATTCTGGGAGTGCTGTTGGGAATTACCATTCCATTTCTGGTGAGCTATTTTGCCGGTATGGTCACCATCGTGACGTTTTGGTCCCCACTCATTGCATTTTCCATCTCTGGTTTGGTTGGTGTCATCTTCGGACTTTATCCAGCGATTCGTGCCGCGAACATGGATCCAGTTGAAGCCCTTCGTCACGAATAACTTGTCCGGACTGCCCTTGTAAAATTTGTTTACGGCTAAACACCTGGTAGCTGCACCCAAAACCGGCTTCCTTTTCCAAGCTCAGATTCGACACCCACAGACCCGCCCATGCGCTCCACTCCCTTCTGAACAATGGCCAGGCCAATGCCCGTTCCAGAGTATTCTTCCGCTCGATGCAAACGTTCAAACACGCGGAAAATTCGATTCAAGTGCACTGGGTCAATTCCGATGCCGTTATCTTCAACCCAAAGCCGCACCATGCTCTCCCGGCTTTCTGCCCAAATGCGAACATGGGGCGTGATATTGGGAGCGACAAATGTCAGTGCGTTCTGCACGAGTTGGGTCAACACTTCTTCAAGAACTGTGGGATCTCCCTGAATTACCGGCAGTGGCCTGATCACCTGTACGTTGGCGTTTCTGACCCTGATGGCAGCATTCAAGTTGAGCAATACGCGCTCGACGGCTCTGCTCAAGTCCACATGACGCGGGGAGATTGACAAATGACTCAACCGTCCATAGGCCAACAAGTCCTTTATCAGGCAGTCCATTCGTTTGGCACCATCAATAATCCGCTCTGCTAAATCTCTTCCTTCTTCGTCCAGTGGCGCAGTATTATTTTCAATCAATATTTCTGAAAACCCTGCCATGGCCCGCAGAGGTGCGCGTAAATCATGGGCCACATGATAAAGCACGCTTTCTAGGGATCTTATGGATCCTTCGAGTTTGGCCGTGCGTTCTGCAACGCGATGCTCGAGGTCTTGCGCGTAAATGGCAAGCTGTTCTCTCGCCGAATTTAACTCATGCTCAGTCCTTTTCTGGTCTTCAATATCTGTGGAAGTGGCGAACCATCGGACAATCCTGCCCAATGAATCGCGGACCGGCAAAGCCCGGGTGAGATGCCAGCGATACCCATTTTCTTTTTGTTTGATGCGCGATTCTATTTGAAGTGGTTGGCCGGTTTGCAGTGCGGTGTACATCGATCTCAGAGCATGCTCCTCGTCATTGGGATGGAGAACCATCTTCCATCCCTCAAAGGTATGGGCCTGTTCTTCTGACAAGCCGCTGTATTCAATCCATTTTTTATTTACATACTCCACCTTTCCATCAGGCCGGGCCGCCCAAACAATTTGCGGCATGGCATCGGCCAACTCGCGAAGTTGCGCCTCACTTTCGCGCAATGCCTCTTCTGCCCGCTTGCGCTTGGAGATATTTTCGCTGATGGCCAGGATACTTACTGGCTGCCCTTGAGCATCGCGGAGCAAGGACACGCTGCTCTGAACCCAGACTATTTCACCACGTTTGGCTACATAACGTTTCTCAACAATAAAGTTTGGGATCTCACCTGCTAAAAGCTGGCTGATCAGCGCTTGTGCCTTGGGAAGATCTAGTGGATGAATAATGGAATAAGCACTCATCCCTATTAATTCCTCCTTGGTATATCCCAGTATCGAACAAAAAACCTCATTAACTTCCGCAAAGCGGTCTTCAAGATTTCTTAGACTCATGCCAACTGCGGCTCCGGCAAAAGCTGCCCGAAACCGTTCCTCGCTCACGCGCAAAGCCTCTTCCACCCGTCTGCGCTCAGTCACGTCGTTAAAGCTCCAGACCCGTCCCACAATCTGGTGATCCATACGGTGAGGTTGCGAATAGCGTTCAAAAACCCGGCCATCTTTGAAGTGCAATTCATCCTGGCTTTCTACCTCGGGACGCTCCACAAGCTCGCGAACTCTTCGCAGAAATGCTTCCGGATCCGATAACTGGCTCAGTACATATTCCTGTAATTGGGTATCATCCCTGGAGGCGATCATGGTCTCAGGAATCTGCCACATGGTTGCGAATCTCTGGTTATAACTCACCACCTTTGCTTCAAGATCAACCACCAATATTCCAGTCACAGTGGATTCCAGCGTGGTGCGCAGTAGTGACGTTGTTTTCCGTAACGCTTCCTCCGCTTGTTTGCGTTCAGTGATGTCTTCGCAATGAATCATGACCAGGTCGGGAGGCACAAAAACATAATTCACCGACAAATGCTTGCTTTCGCCAGTGGTCCTAAATTTATAGAGCATCTCGCGATGAGAGGGCGCTTTTTCCTGGAAGCATCGGGAAATCTCTTCAATAATTTCCGGCTCATCCGGGTAGAGCTCACAGGTATCCTTTCCCATGAGATTGGAAATACGCCCACTGGTGAAGGCGCGGGCGGCATCATTGCAATCCACCAGTCTAAACTCCTTCTCGGAAATTTTTTGCCAGGTGTAAGTCGGGATCGGAAAGCCCTTGTATTGCGCTTTGGCTCGTTCTTCGCTTTTTCGCAAGGCAGCTTCAGCCCTTTTTATCTCGGTGATGTTTTCGTGGGATACTACCAGTCGTGTGAGACCATCCCCGCCAAATCGTGTGACCCGCATGATAAACCATCGCTGCTCGATGGGTGAATCACACGGATACTCCATATAAAAATCATCCTTATCATTATCATTTTGCGCCACTGCACGAATTCCAGCGGCTGCTTTTTGCGCATCTTCTTCCCCCAAGCCATGCGCCTGATCACAAACAGTAAGATAGTTGCTGCCAACTCCAAAAGAGTCCATGGACAAATGGTTGGCCACGGCAAAATCGCGCCAAGCCTGGTTGACCTTTAGAATGGTTCCTTTTTCGTCCAGGATGGCGATATGCTCTCCGAGCGCGTCCAGTGTTGAGCGGATAAAACGTTCCGAGTTAATCAATTGATCTCTGGCTTGCTTGCGACCCGTTATTTCCATTATGACTCCGTGGATCCGGGTGGGCTTGTCATTTACATCGCGTAGAAATTTTCCCTTGGCTCGAATCCAGTGCAGGCTGCCATCGGCCCAAATGGATCGAAATTCCTTTTCATAATCCGTGCGTTGCTCAATGCACCGCTTCATGGCTTCTTTCAGAGGCTCGCGATCCTCAGGATGCACGTAGTTAAGGAACTCCTTTTGACGTTCGGGCCGGCCATTCTTTTGGGGGCCTAGAATTGATTCACATCCCGACGACCATTCGAATTTACAATTTGAAATGTCCAGGTCCCAACTGCACATATTGGCAGCAGCGAGGGCGAAGTTCAGCTTTTCTCTGGATAAACGCAACGCGTCTTCCGTGCGGCGGCGTTCCTCAATCTCGCGTTCCAGCCGGTTGGTAACCTGGTGCATCCGCCTCTCCCGCGATTTTGCTCGATGCAGGCTGGTAATCACCGCCAGTCCAATGATCGCTACACTCGCATAAATCAGTAGCAGGATGCGATCAACCGGGTTATGCGTCCCGAATTGATATAACGGTTTGGTGAAAAAGAAATCGCCCAGGAGAAATCCACCCAGCAGCACCGCCAAACCCGGGCCGATACCGCCATACCACCCAGCGAGAAGCGAGGCGGCAACAAAGAAAATAAATGGCGTAGGCCCACCAAGCAACGGTTCCAGGAACAAGCTGATTACAAATGCCAGCAGCACACACACCACTGCCATGCCATATCGCGACTGAAAAGAGTGAACTGTCGAAGATGGCTCTGCTTCAGAAGGAAAGTGGAAATAATCTGTTTTATTTCGCGCCATATTGTCCGGCGTGATAAACGCAACTGCCAACGTTTAATACCCTCAAGTACACCCTACTGCGCTTCACAATAATGGCGAATAGTTATTCAGATTCAGCGGCAGTTTTCTGGAAATGAAAATCTCAGCGGTTTCATCAAGAAAATTATTCCAATGATCCGTGCAGTTAAGGCACCAATACTGAGCGATAGAAGCGCTGGCGGGAATTCGTTGCAGAAAAATCGGTAAACGTTGCAGTGCCGTTAATATTGGTCAGCACCGTCAATGGTGACCAGAAAATCAGGTTGGTGGAAAAATCGATTTGGAATTTGCCGCCCGTTTTGCCTTCCAGTCCAAGCTGGATTTGCCTGGCTGGCAGCAAATTAATCCCAGTAAACTCACCGCCTTTATACATCCCTGCGCTGTCGGCATTATAAACAGCCTGAATCTCCGCTGCCGTAAGGGCACGGTTATAAATGCAAACCTCATCGATGGCGCCGCTGAAATACCCGGTGGGTCCACCCAGATCAGCGCTTGGATGGACCGTGCGTGTGCTGGTCAAGCCAGTGCGCTTCAAGACTCCGTTGATGTACAGCTTGGGCTGCTTGTTCGTATAAACGACAGCCACATGTGTCCAGCCGCTAACCGCATTGCTATAAACCAATAATGAAGGCATATAATTGTCGGAGTATTCGAAGATACTCACTCCGTTGATACCAATGGAAATTCCCGCGCCAGCGTGGTTTGTGCCGTAAGTAGCGCCGCCGTGCTTAGGCGAAATGGCATAACGTTGACCTGTTAGTCCAGTGACGCCGCTGGTGGCTTCCGCTGTAGTCGCTCGGGAGGTCGATGGATTGACCCACAGTTGCATCGTAAATGTATTCGTTAGCGAAGTGACAATGGAACCAACCGAAACCATGTTGGTTAACCCATTGAAGTTGAATGCCTGTCCCACTTTGCCCGTGGTAAATGTCGTCCCGTTACGAAGCGTTCCATTATTAGTGCCTTGAATGTCGTTGGCATTGCCATCGCCGGGCCACCAACTGACCAAGCCCACAGACGACGGAACGCCTGCAGGCACAACCGACAACACCGCGTCGCTGCTCTTGGTTGAGCCGCCTGCATTTCCTACCATCACGGAATACATTCCTGCGCTGGTATATTGCACATTAGTCAGCAGCAATAATGAATTGGAGGCGCCAACAATATCATTTCCATTAAATTGCCATTGATAGGTGAGGGGGATGAGGCTGGAGGCGACCACACTGAAACTTGTGCTGCTTCCCTGGCGCACGGTAAAACTTTGCGGCTGTGCGATAATCAATGGAGGAACGTTCACCGTCAGCACAGCATTTGAACTCGTGATACTTCCCAGCGCGTTGGTTACGATTATTGAATAAACTCCTGCATCCGCAGGCTGGGCGCTGGATAACGTGTATTGGCTGGTGGTCGCGCCACTCACCGGAGTTCCATTTCGCCGCCATTGATAAGCCAGCGGTTTGGTGCCGGTGGCCACAATGAGCAAATTGGCGCTTGTTCCCTGACCGACAGCAATACTTAGCGGCTGTACAACAACGACAGGCGGAGTGTCCGGCACAGGCTGATCTAAACTATCAATCCACGCCTCCAAAGCCGTTATCGCGTCCGTATCAATGGTATTGCGGGCCACTGGCGGCATCTTGCCGGGGCCGATGGTGTTCATGCGGAAGTGCATGATTGATTTAGAGGCATCGCCCGGTGTAATGACCTTGGCGTCAACAATTCCTAAATCCGCGAACACCGTTCCGTTGATAATACCCTGAGATTCAAGTGGCGTATCAAAGCGAGCATCAAAGTTGGCCCGAATGCCGCTATTCGGACGATGACATTGGGCGCAATTGGCATCCAGATAAGATCGCATACGGGTATCGAGCGAAGCGGTGGCATTGGTAACCTTTACGAGACTCGCATAAGCAGGAATAACAGTTTCATCCAAAGCGGGATTAAACAGGCCGAGTTGGTTCAAGGTGCGTAATTGGTTGTCATTAGTGCCTGTGCTGGGATAGGTGAAATTGCCATTCAATTGGCGGGTCTTAACGCCCAAAACATAATTCGCATTGGGATTATGGCAGATAAGGCAGTCCTGACGGCTGGGATAATACCAACTCTGCGTGCGCGTGCCACTGGCCGTAGTAATTACGACGTTCTCACTCAAGCTGTTGGTAAGCAAATCGGCTTCGCTGTTGTCCGGACGCCACTTATAAGTCAGACCGTAATAGTTGCCATTGGTGCCACGAACAAGCAGGCGCGTTTCCAGACGCTTTTTGATCATGGGATTGGTTTCGTCCACTCCCAATTCAAAATGTTTCACAAAAACTGTTCCAATCGGAAAAGTCCATTCACCCGTGGCAGCGAATCCGATTTTTTCATTCGCGGTATAAGGAGCGCCGTCATTGGGTACGGCAAGCCAGCGGCTTTTAAGAGCATTGTCCGACCAAAGCGGCGAATTGACATCATAAGGAATCAAGCCCGAGTCCGTGGCTAAACTTGAGAGATTTGTAAAAATGCCCGTTTGCGACAAACGTGTTGGCGGCTGGGCATAGGCTGCTCCCGTTCGGGCCAGTTTTAAAATCTGTCCTGCAGCTCCCATCTGGCACAGATAAACTTCGTTGTTCTGATCAACACCAAAAGAGGAAAGTCCTTCATAGTTCGAACCGGGCGGCATGTTGCATAGGAAGGTCACCACCGGCGGATTGGTGCCATCATACGTCAGCGACCAAATACGGCCGGAGGCGTTATCGCCAAAAATGTATTTACCCGTCAGGCTGGCGGCATGTTGGCTGCCGCGATAAACATACCCGCCAATGATGCAAGCGTTTCCATCGGCATGCGGATAATCATAAATCGGCGGAACTTCCGTGCCGATGATGGGTGTTGGCTTTGAGCCGGAGCCGGAAGAAAAGCCCTCACCGTAATTCCACTGGTAATTGCCACCCTTAATTACCATATCTACTTCTTCACGCGCGCTATCGCCGACATCACCCGCCCAAATGCGTCCGGTGGGCGCGTCGAAAGTCACGCGGTAAGGGTTGCGAAACCCAATGGCAAAGAATTCCTCCAAAACGCTCCCATTCGTATTCACAAACGGATTGTCATTGGGAATATAGTAATTGGCGCTGTAAGTGGCTGGCCAACCCGCAGGTGGCGCAGAGCCGCTTAAGGGTTGGCGGCGGATGGGATGACTCTTGGCCGGGTCTTTGTTCACGTCAATGCGCAATACACCGGAAAACAAGCCCTTGTTGATCTTTTGTGAATTGGCATATTGATCGTCTCCGCCGCCTTCATCACCGTTGCTTAAATAAAGAAACCCATCCGTTCCAAAAAATAATCCACAGCCATTGTGCCAGATATTGCGGTCAAATTGGTTGATGAGCACCTGTTCCGAGTTTGGATCAGCGATCAGTGAGCCATCCGGCACGGTAAAACGTGAGAGTCGATTAAACGTGGGAATGGTTGGACTTGGCCGGTTTGGACTCGGATTAATCGGGCTGGGCGTATATTGATAATAGACGTAAAAGTAGCCGCGATTAGTGGAAGTAGGCTGGCCAAACTCGGGATGAAACGCCAGGCCCACGAGTCCGCAATCATCATATCCCTGGTTCCGGCCCGTAAGATTTAAAAAGACCGTCTTGTTGGTGGCATTGAAATCGTTTTGAAAAAACCAAATCATCCCTTGGCGACCGCAAACATAAAGACGATCAGTCCCAGGCGCACAGGTAAGAAAAGTGGGATCTTCAAAAGTCAGGTTGGGAAAGGCGGCCACTGTCATCCAGCCACCTGAGTCGTCGATTGAGCTGGGCGGCAGTTTGCCGTTTAGGAATGTTCCAACTGGATTGCGGGTTTCCAATCCGTACGGAACGGCACATGAGGCCGCCACAGCCTCAAGCCAAACCAGTAAGCCAATAAAAAAGTACGTTATACCACGCATGAGTGGTGTGAATGTAATGAGGCCAAGCCCATTGCTGGCAAAATCATATGCCACAAATCCACGCAAAAATCGAGCCAATTTCCGATCCCGTGGAATAATTATGCCGTTCTACTATCCAACAGCTTGCACCGACAAGGTTAATTACACGCTCTAAGGCGTTGCGTGACCTGGGACAGCAAATCATGCGCGAGCAGAGGTATTCAGAACTATATCATGAGCTGGATTTTTTTGGCATCTGTCCCGCGTGCTAGGCTAAACCCGCCCCGATATGTGCAAAAATTCCTGTCTCCGACAGTTTATCAATGAAGTCCGCGTCATGTTCCCCTGAAATAAATTATCCCGCAAGGTCTCGTTCGCGCTTATTGATCGACAAACCTTGCGGGTTTTATTTTTTGCCCTAGCTAAAACTCAAACTTAAGCAATAATGCCTTTTACTATTTCACCTTCCACATCGGTGAGACGGAAGTCGCGTCCCTGGAATTTATAAGTCAGTCGGGGAAAGCCGCAGTTGCTATTTTATTAGACCAGCGGTTTGGACGTGACGTCGCCATAGGTTTTGTTAGTAGTCTCTTTGACTCCAACTTGTGCGATTAAACCAATAGTCTAAACCACGCGGCCCCGCCGAAACGGTGTAACCCCAGAGAAAATCTCTGCAAAAATTTTTGAATGGCCTTGGGGGCAGAGCCATCAGAGAATTATGGAATCCAAACGCAACGAGCAAACGCATGGCAAAGATCATGGAAGAGGAGAAGGTCTAAAAACAAAAGGCCCGGGTTGCAGGACTAAATAAAAAAACAGGTTCAAACCATGAATTACCCGCACGAAAATTCTTTACCCGACCCATCCGGCACGCCCCAACGCCGCCCGTGCCTTTAAAATCCGGCTTTTGCAGAGAGATTTCCAGAGATGCTGCGTTCTCCCAAACGATTGTCCTTGGTCGCGCAAACAGTTGCGATCCTGAAAGAACACATTGCCTCCAGTTCCGGTGGGGAACGGTTGCCGAGTGAACGGGAACTGTGTGTCCAGTTGGGTGTGAGCCGCATGACGTTGCGTGCCGCGCTAGCCCGGCTCGCGGATGAAGGGTTGATTCGCGGCGGCAAAGGCCAGCGGCATCTGATGGTTCACGTCAAGCCGGGCCAAAATCCAACTGCCGCCAGCAGGAATGTCGTCGTCTTGTCCCCCGTACTATTGCAGGCTGTGGACCCGCGTGTGCTGTTTTGGATTGATGAATTGCGCGAAGCCTTGAGCAAGGAAGACTACAAACTTGATTTTCTGAACCAACGCAACTGCTACGCCGATCATCCCGGACACGCATTGGAGGAACTGACTTCCCGACTGCGTCCAGCGGCGTGGCTGCTTTTCCTTTCTACTTACGCCATGCAGGAATGGTTTTCCACGCGCGGCTTGCCAGCGGTAATTCCCGGCTCACGGTATGAAGGTGTGCGCCTGCCTTCCGTGGACGTAGATTACCGCGCAACTTGCCGCCACGCCGTCGGCCGGTTTCTAGCGAAGGGCCACCATTGTCTCGCCTTGCTGAATCCCCGTTCCGTGTCAGCAGGAGATGTTGAAAGCGAACTGGCTTTCCGTGAAGCGGGAGCGGCGGCTGGTTCGGAAGTGGAAGCGATCGTCGCGCATCACGACGGAACCGTAGCGGGAATTTGCGCGCGACTGGACCGTTTATTGGAGCGTAAGGTAAGACCCAGTGCCTTTTTGGTTTCACGCCCCACCCATGCACTGACCGCGCTCGGCTATCTAGTTCAACGTGGCCTGCGTTTTCCAAAAGAAACCGTGTTGATCGCCCGCGATCACGATTCGTTCCTACAGTGTGTCGTGCCATCAATCGCGCGATACCAGATTGAGCCTCTGATCTTTGCTCATAAGCTGTCACGCGTCGTGTTGGAAATGGCCTCTGGCGGCAACGCGCTCCCGCGCGATTACCGCATTATTCCACGATTAGTCTCTGGAGATACGCTTTCGTAGCTGGCGTAAAAACGCCGGTCGTTTGATGATCTCCGGCGCTACACGAGAGTTGGCTCGTCCAATCCACCCAGGCTCCAGCATAACGGCGGGCGTTTGCGAGCAACACCAAGGCTGGCAATATGAGTCACATGTATCCACAAGGTGGCGTTTGCGCCAATGGTAGGCGGTCTTGACGAGGCAGAAGATCGCATTGAGCAACTCCCGGCAGCTGTGTTTCCGGGGACGACCGGTGCGCAAGACTTGGAAAAGTAGTAGTCGATGAGGTGCCATTCGACGTCTGCCAAATCAGAGGTATATGGCATCCGCTGCGTACGGCAGGAAATGTATTTGCAATATACAGACAAAACTCCGCTTGCGTTGATGGTTTGTATTTTTTAACGCTCAAACCCCCCTGTCGCCGTAGGCCGGGAATACCTGCGTTTTTGAAACTGGTCTAACTAAATGACAAGTCTAACCCCCTTGTTTACATGCGGCAACGGCTTTATGGTGCAAATGAAGTCCCAATCTGACAAAACCTGTGAAAGAATTCACTATTTTGACATTTACAATGATGTCGCTACTTGCGCTTTCAATGCCGCAACGGTGGCGCGCTATGAGTTCAATAGCAGCGATAAGGCTATGGTCGGTTCTGATCACCATTATGCGCGGTCGGCGGTTGCTGCAACGGAGACACGTCAGGAAAACATTATGAAGCCATCGGTAATTAAGCGTCTGAAAACACCCCCAAACGGCAAAATCCCTGCGCTATGAAACTTAATCACCCCTCAATCGAAAAAATACCAGAATTATTCACGCCGGCTCTTCGTTTTTCGGCATGGCTGACTTCTGTGACAATATCCGCTCTAATCACCGTCTTCCTGCTGGTTGGAACATCTGCTCAAGCCTCATCCCTCGTTTGGAATGGCACCGCCGCTAGCACGAATTGGGATATTGGGATTACAACTGACTGGCTTAACGGCGGTACGCCAAGTGTTTACACAGATGGCGACGACCTGATTTTCAACGACACGGCGACTTTTTTTGTGCCAAACCTCAAGACGAACGTGCGCCCAAATTCAATCACTGTAAATGCCGCTAATAATTATACTTTTACCGGTTCCGGCCGTATTTTGGGCGCTACTGGTCTGGCTAAGAACGGCACTGGGACTCTGATAATCAACAGCACCAACGCCTTCACTGGGGGGGTGACTATAAACAACGGCATTGTGCAACCGGGCAATACGAACGCGCTTGGAGCTTCGACAAGTGTGGTGTCCGTAAATGGGGGTACGCTTAATCTCAATGGCAGAACGACAATGCCCATCTTAAATTACCAAATTCAAGGTGCAGGATATACCAACGCCGGTGCGATTCAAAACTTTAGCACTACAGCCTCGCAAAATGGTAATGGCATCGCTTCCATGACGTTGACCGGCGATGCCACGATTGGGGCAAATGGAGCGCGCTGGGATCTTTTGGGGCTCGATGCTCCAGGCAGCACCGGTTTGCACGGGAACGGATATGCTTTGACCAAGATTGGAGCGCAACAAATTTTTCTAAATGATGGGGGCGTCAACACGGGATTAGGCGACATCAATATTTTGCAAGGCGTTTTGGGATTCCAAAGCTTACCGGGAGGAGTCGGCACCGGTTTGGGTGATCCCCTTAAAACGCTCACTACGTTTGCTGGCGCTACTTTTGCTACTTATCGCATTCCAACTGGGCTTCTTATGAGCAAGAATATTGTGTTCAGTAATGCGTTTTACATGAATAGCCAGGGAAGTGTCACATTCACCGGGCCAGTTACTTTGATAGGAACCAACAGCCATATCAACGGGGCCTCTCAAAGGACCATCGATCAAGCTAACTTTAACGGTCCAATCGGCGGATCGGGTTCATGGGTTAAGAATGACCTGGGGATCGATGCGTTTAATGGAACCAATACTTATACCGGCGCAACGTTGATCAATGCTGGCACTCTAATTGTTGGCCCCAATTCATCACTTGGAAATAGTTCCTTCATTCAGGTTGGAGCAGCAGCTACGCTTGATGCCAGTGCCGCTTTGAATGGGCTGACGCTCGGCTCGGGGCAAATGCTGGTGGGGAGTGGCAGCGGAGGGAAGATTTTGGGCAAAGTGACAAACGGACCGAATTCGACCATCAGCGCAGGCAATGGCATTTCAGGTTTGCTTTCTGTGGGTCAACTTACAATGTCCGATTGCACGAACCTCGTAGCTTTGGGTAGCGACCCGAGCGACGTGACTGGAACGGTGAACAGCTTTATTCATGTCAATGGCGATCTTAGCCTGTCTGGACTCAGTACCTTTCAAATCGCGCGTTTGGGAATATTCAATACCAGCAATCCGTATTCAGTCTTGCAATATGATGGCACATTAAACGGCAATTTGACGAATTTGAAAGCTGTCGGGGTCAATCCTCGTTTTTCTTACAGTTTTCTTGATCCAGCCAGCACGGCCCCATACTTAAAGATTCAAATCAGCGGAGTTTCTCAGCCGTTGGTTTGGAGGGGAGGGACTGTTTCCGCGCCTGATGTTTGGGACCAAGGCGCGACGAATTGGTGGAATACATTCTCTGGCCAATATGATCGATTCTATGATGGAGATGTGGTCATATTTGATGACTCTGCGATCAGCAACGTAGTCCATATCACTCAGCCGATCGCGCCGGTCAGCATGACCTTTTCGAACGCGAGTGCTAAGTATTCTTTGATTGGCAGCAGCATGTCGTCTATTCTATTGGATCAAGAGGGGGCAGGCGTGGTGACTTTGGCTCTTTCCAATGCTCCCACGTTCAATTCCATAATTGCCAATAACGGCACATTGATCTTCGAACCACAGGCAACCAATACCTGGACCATCAACAGTCCGATAAGTGATAACGGAAATGGTTATGGCACTATCATTAAAAGTGGCGGCAACACAACGATTTTAACCGGGAATAACTTGAATTATTCAGGTGCTTTGGTCGTAACCAACGGCGTTCTGAAGTACAACAATTATGCCGCACTGGGCCAGGCTTTTGCCACCGTTTACATCACCAACAATGGCACCTTGGATTTCAACGATGTCAATGCCAGTCTCAAAAATATCGCAATTGCCGGGAGTGGATACGGTGGGCAGGGCGCATTGAATGATTCATCGACCAGCACTTCAGCTCATGTCGTTGTGGCTAACTTGACTTTGTTGGGTGATGCGACCATTGGCGCGAACGGTCGTTGGGACTTCCCGTCAAGTAACGCGAGCGATGACGGGGGCACATTGAATGGCAACGGCTATAATTTGACTAAAGTTGGCAACGGGACAATCTGGATTTCTCCCTCTGGCGGCGTCGGCTTGGGGGATGTTCATGTCACTGCGGGTACCCTCGGCTTTTCGTCTCACGTGACCGATTTGGGTGTTCCGGGCAAGACGATCACAGTAGAGTCGAATGCCACTCTCTATTTGTGGGGCATTCAGAACATGCTGGACAAGATCATCGTGCTTAACAGTTCCGCCCGCATTGCCTCCGGTTATAGTCCCACCGAAAGCAGCACAAACAATCTGGTAGGCCCGGTCACGTTGGTTGGTACGAACCGGCTTGACCTGATTGGTGCTAATTTGGCTATCTGGAATGGCATTGGCGGAACCGGCGGTTTTATCAAGCTGGGAGCGAGTAATTTGTGCCTGTATGGCGCCAACACCTACAGTGGCCCGACGATTATCAATGCCAACAGTGGCGCAGTGATTGTGGGCGCCAATTCTTCGCTGGGTTCAAGCTCTCTGATACAGGTCGGTGCCGGCAGCAAGCTCGACATTTCGGCGCCGTCAATCTTCAGTTTGGGTTCCGGACGCATTTTAAGTGGCAGTGGTACGGTGAGTGGTGGAAATATCATTTTTGCCTCTGGTTCAACGTTGGCTGTGGGAGGAATAGCGAACCCCACTTTCAATATTCTGACAATGAACGGCAGCCTGTCCCTCCAGTCCGGCAGCACCAACTACGTTCAAGTCAACAAAACCACAACCATTGCCAACAGCAAAGTAACAGGACTGACTTCTGTGACTTTTGGAGGAACGCTGGTTATCAATACCATCGGCAGTGCCTTAGCGTCGGCGGATGCCATCCAATTGTTCAGTGCGACCAATTACAGCGGAGCCTTCGACAATATTGTCCCCGCCACACCCGGTGCGAATTTGACCTGGGACACCAGCACATTGGCCACCGACGGGACGTTGCGTGTGGCTGGCACCGGGATCAACACCTCTCCGACGAACATCGTGTCTTCTGTATCAGGTAATCAATTGACCCTCTCCTGGCCGGCGGACCACACCGGTTGGATCTTACAGGCGCAAACAAACAACGCAGCAATCGGACTTAGCACGAACTGGTTTGATGTTGTTGGTTCGACGGCGACAAACCAGCTGATTCAAACGATTAATCCAGCCAACCCAAGCGTATTTTACCGGTTGCTCTTCCATCCTTAGCGAATCATGGGGCGTCGCGGCATGCCGCGGTGCCATCAACTCGAATAATTGTGAACCGATATCTGAAAGAATTTAAGTTGTGCAAATGAAAATACCCATACGAAGAACAAGACGTACCATGAGATGCCCAACGCATGAGATGGGTTTCACATTAATAGAACTATTGGTGGTCATCGCGATAATTGCCATCCTTGCGGCGATGTTGCTGCCGGCTTTGAGCAGAGCCAAAATGAAAGCAAAAGATATATCATGCCTGAATAATCTTAAACAACTGGATTTGGCGGAGATTTTATTCATTACCGATAATGGAGGTCCTTTTGCATATCCTGGCGTTTCAAATGTTTGGTTAGACGCCCTCCGTGCTGAGTATGGCCAATTAGATAACGTGCGGCTCTGTGCATTAACTCAAAATCCGCCGCCGCCAAGAGTAACCGCGGGCGCATTCGATCGTACCTGGTACTGGAGTTCGGCCAATGACACAAATGCTTACGGCAGCTATGCCCTCAATGGATGGTTTTATGCGGGTGGTTGGCCTGCCGGCTCCGGGCACGATGAAAACGAAGCATTCAAAAAAGAAGGCCAGGTAAAATTTCCCTCAAGAACACCGGTCTTTGCGGACGCGGTTTGGGCAGATGCATGGCCTCTACCAACAGATCATCCTTGGCCCAATCTTCAAACAGGGGACAGTTCTGCGGGACTGGCTGGCGCCATGGGACGGTTCATGATTGCCCGACATGGCCCCCATCGCCCAACCACAGTTCCGACGCTCGTGAACACCGCCAGCCGGTTGCCAGGGGGGATTAATGTTGGCTTCATTGATGGGCATGTTGAAAACGTGGCACTGGAGGATCTCTGGAGCCTCTACTGGAATAATGACTGGCAAATTCCTGCTACGAGGCCGAGGTAATCTTGTTCCCCGCTGTTCATGTGGGTCTATGCGTTCTTGAGTCCCTTGGCGGATTTGTCGCAGACCGCTTTAGCCGTCGTTGGATGGTAATTTAGAGCCTGTTCATCTGGTCGTTGATGACTTGGCTTACCGGTCATGCCCACACTTTCACTCAAATGGCCTGGACACGAGGACTGATGGGCGTGAGCGAGGCGGTCTACATTCCTGCAGCGCTTGCGTTGATCGCGGAGTTTCTCTTGGCGTGGTGTTCACCCTTTGTGCGGCGGCAACTTTATTCGGGGGAATGCTGATTTTGCTGGTGCGTCCCCGCCAGGAAGAAATCCAGCTCGAATAATAATCGGTTCCTATTATGAAAAAAACATATCTCTCACTATTTGTCACCATGATGCTGGGAGGCCTTCTGGCTCCGGTGCCTGGGTTCGCTCAAAACTCCGCAACCAATCCCGTCCCGCGCGATGCAAAATGGGTCGCTCGTCATGAAGGATTTGTGAGTGAAGCCAAACAAGGCAATATCGACGTTCTGTTTCTTGGCGATTCGATAACCGACCGCTGGCGTAACAAGGGCGTCAATGTGTGGAATAAATACTATGCTCCACTTCACGCAGCGAATTTCGGCATCAGCTCCGACCGTATTCAGCACGTGCTTTGGCGAATCGAGCATGGCGAGCTTGACAACATCCATCCCAAAGTGGTCGTGCTGATGATCGGCACCAATAATACCGGAAAGGAAAAAGACGGCACACCGCGCAATTCTATTCCCGAAATTGCGGAAGGCGTGAAGGCGATTGTCCTTGAATTGCGCACAAAACTGCCCAAGAGCAAAATCCTGCTGTTGGGGATTTTCCCGCGCGGTGATTTGAACGATCCGCAGCGAGCCCAAGCTGCCATAATCAATACCCTTATCGCCAAACTGGACGACGGCAAAGATGTTCGATTTCTCGACCTGGGACCAAAGTTTCTGGAGCTTGATGGCGCCATTCCCAAGAAAATCATGCCGGACCTGCTCCATCCCAGCGAAGAAGGTTATGGAATCTGGGCCGAGGCGATGAATTCCACGTTGGATACCATGATGAAATAACAGGCCAATTTGTCCGTAATTCCATCGGACAAACAAGAGGTGGACAAGTGGACAGACCGGCCACAGGATTTGAAACTACAGAAATGTTGATTTTCAGTTAGAAAGACCCTCTTGGATCATATTCAGGCCTGTGGTTTGCTTAGGCTCACTTGTAACTAATTAACCGTAGCTGACATCCTTACAAATGAATGATTCCACGTTGGAGAGCGACAGTGACGGCTTCAGTGCGATCGGAGACTCGAAGTTTCGCCAAAATGCTTTTTAAGTGATCCTTGGTTGTGTGCTCGGTAATGTTCAGGACATCGGCAATCTCTTTATTCGCCAGGCCCCTGGCAAGTTCGCTGAGGACTTGCACTTCGCGCGGGGACAATTGTTCAAAGGAGTTGCGCAAAGCCAGTCGATTCGCTACCTCTTTCGGAATCCAACGCTGTCCAGCAGCCACGGCCCGCAATGCAGGAATCAGTTTTTCCCCGGTGGAATTTTTAAGGACATACCCCTGTGCTCCCGCCTGTAGCGCCTTGTGAATATCTTCGTCGCCATCAAATGCGGTTAGCATCAAAACACATGCAGTTGCAAACCTGCTTCGAATCTCGATCGTTGCCTCGATGCCACTCTTGACCGGCATGCGTAAATCCATGAGCGCAAGATCAGGGTTGCATTTGGCGAAGAGTTCCGACGCCTGGGCTCCGTCGGCTGCTTCTGCTATGACTTCCATGTCTGGTTCGGTATTGACCAGGGCGATCAATCCCATGCGAACGATATAATGGTCGTCGGCGATGAGGATGCGAATTTTGCCTTCCTTTTTCATGATTGCATTTGGGCTTCGGTGGGTGCCGGGGACACTAATTCCTGCACACGTCCCAAAGGAATTTCGACACGTACAGTCGTGCCTTTCCCCGGAGCGCTGGTAAGCACAACCTGGCCGTCGAGTCGTTTAGCCCTTTCAGACATGCCCAGCAGGCCGAAATGTCCTGATTGGGGGCCAGCGGAGTTCTCTGGAGTAAAGCCTTGGCCGTCATCCCGGATTTGTAATACTACCTTTTCCGCACCAAATTCCAGTTCAATCGTTGCCAAATGGGCGCTGGAGTGTTTGATCACATTCGTCAGCGCCTCCTGGCCCATCCGCAGCAGATTTTCCTCCACCACTTCCGGCAAGGGCCTGAGCTGACCTTTGGTTTCCACCTCAATCTCGATGCCGGTTCCGTAAGTAAATTGCCTGGCGCTTCGCAGCAAGGCTCCAGGCAGGTCGAATTGCTCTAGTGCCCGGCATCGCAAGTCCCAGACCGAACGGCGCACTTCCACCTGACTTTGGCTCATCAGATTCCGCGCGAGTTGGAGGTGACGGATGGCGTTTTCAGGACTTCTCTTGAACAACTTTGCGGCGGTATCCAACTGTAAGGCAATGCCAGTGAGAGTTTGTTCGAGTGTGTCATGCAGTTCCTGGGCCAAACGGGTTCTTTCTCCCAAAACAGCCTTGGACTGAAGTTCGGATTCCTTGCGTGCAGTGATCTGAAATTTTAGTTGTTCGGTTCGTTCCTTGACTCTTTCTTCAAGCATGTCATGTGCGTTCTGGAGTTCGATCTGGGCCTTCTCCCGTTCGCGGATCAAGGATTTCAAGGCTGAGTTCCTTTGTGATACCATGACAGTCCAACTGACAATCACGATCAAGAGTGAGCAGGCCACCGCCAGACCAACCAGAAGACGTTGCGGCGTGAGCCAGTCTGGCTTGTGCAAAATGCGGATGCTATTCGACGTCGGCAGCAGCACCCGAAGAGCTTTGAATTTTCCTTCATCGTCAGTATCGGTTAAACTGATGCCGCGGACTTCAATGATGCTGCCGATTGGAATGGCGGCCATGCTGGCAGCCTGCTCGGGTTCCTCGCGTTCGACGGTGAATATCAGGTTGGTGTTCTGCACTATTAAAACCGTTTGTGTTTCCATCGGATTCGATCCCTGACGGCGCAGTCGTCTTGCTGTGCGGTCAATTACCTTGCCCTGAATGGAGATAAAGTCTGCATGGTGCAACCCTGCACGCAACTCTTCAATGGATACGGCCGTCGATGTCACCGCGACCGGAGGTTCAGATGTCTTTCGCAGGACGGCGTCACCCAACACCGGACGAAAGTTTTCAAACCTGGGAAACCCGACGGCTTCCACCAAATCACCAGGCGCAAAGGCGATCATCTGGCGGCTATGGACTTGCAAGCCTCCTCCCATCGCATCCTGCAGGAATAAGTTCTCCCCTAATCTTTGCAGTGTGACTGTTCCCCGGACATGAACCCGCTGATCAAAAGAGTTGTCCCTTCGGTATTGGGCAAGGCTGTTAAGCGGAACCACAGGCTTCTCAAACGGATTGACCGACTCAGGTTTATCGACCACGAAGTCGGAGACCAAGGGAACGTACACCTCCACTGAAATCAGTTGTCGCGATGACCGGTTATGAGCTTCAGCCGCAGTGCCGCGGACACGCACCTGAGCTGCAACGAGAGTTTGGGGATCTATGTCAGCAGGAATGGGCAGATAGACGCGAAAACGGTATCCGGCGGAGGCGAGATCAACGACGAGCCGTGGGCCATCGATGCGCGCCGCCCGCACGATCCCTGAAACCTCAATACGTTGGCTGTCTTCCGCACCCGACATTAACTGATCGATGGGAACAGGTCTTGCCGGCGGCAGTGGTGCGGTCCCGATTTTTTTTACGGTCGGAGCTGTTATTATTGGGGCATAAGCACCGGCGTGACTGATGCCGGAGACTTCAACCAGATCACCTGGTTCAGGCCGTCTCCCATGGACATTGTCCACGAAAACTCCACCCGTGGCATCTTGAAGGAAGAATCTTCCTTTCATAGTCGGATCCGCAGCGGTAACCACACCGGTCACGGCAACTTTGATGGAACTTGACGCGCGTTCAGCAGAAAGGGAAATAACATCGGCAGCATTGGTCAAAAGCTCGCTTGCCGGCTGAGCGAACGCGGCCTGAACTGCGATAAAAAAAGCCGGAACAAGGAAGAACCGGAAGAGTGAAGCAAGCCATGAAAGCGGGGACTTCATTCGTTTTGAGTTTTCGGGCGATGACGCAATTTAGAGGCGGGGAGGTTTCAAAGTCCAGAACATTCCCGATTCATCCCCCTAAAGAGGGATTGTTCGCGTTTCAAAAAATTGTATTATTCATGCATTCACCGATGCATCAGAAGCGCCAACCATCAGCTTGTCCCGCCGCCAACTTCAAACACCACAAATCTATGTCGACTAGAACTGTTATCACCAGAAGTCAGCAGACCCTCCGCTTATTTTCCCTCATGACCGTCTTGGCCATGGGCGTGGGATTTATGCTCTCCGGCAGCCTGGCCCTGGCGCAGGCCAATCTGTTCAAGTTTGACTTTGAGGACGCACCTGGTACGACGACCACAAGCGACACCAGCCTCGGAGGTGCGAGTGTTGCCCTCAGCTTAAAAAATGGTGCCAATGCAGCCACTGATTATCACGGTGCGATAGGTTCGGGAGTATCAGGCCTTGTCAGCGGGAAGAGAGCATTGGACTTTTCATCCACCACGGCTTATGGAACTGGCGCTGCCGGTCCCAATGCGATTGGCACCAGTGCCGCCTTCGGTCTCGGGAGCGTTACCTCGTTCATCGTTACGGAGTGGATCAAGCCGACAGCACTGCCCGCGCCCGCCGCGCTGGATGGGCGGCTTTTTGTCCTGGGCCCCAACGCACTTACGACAGACGTCAATGCGGCGGATACAATCGGGATTAAGATACAGGCTCCGAACCAGATCAATTTTCACATTAATAATGGAAACCCCACCGCTACCGCGATTTTTCCCGCCAACCTGCCTTTGAACACATGGCTGTTTATTGCTTTCGTCTATGATGGCTCCAATGTGCGTATTTATCAGGGCAGCGAGACCGCCGCGGCTACCTTGATCAGCACCACGGCAGCTCCGGGTCTGACGTGCAATCTTGGCGCCACAAGCACACTTAGCATCGGCAACCGTGGCACCCGCGTTCGTCCGTTCGCGGGCTTTATTGACGATGTCCGTTTTTATACGAATTCCGGGACTGCAAACTTTGTGGAAGATATCCGGCAGCAAGCGGTTGGCGGAGCGCCCACTGTCACCGGAATCTACCCGGATGGTTCGTTGCTGCAACAAGCCACCAACAAATTCGTCTTTACGGCCAGCTCACCGAGCGGCACATGGGGACCAGGCAAGAACATTACCAATATTACAATGGTGTTGAACGGTGTCGACGTATCATCCCAATTGGTGTTGGTGACCAACGGTTCGCCAACGAACATCAGTGCCAGCTTCACCGGATTAAAGAAGGATCAGACGAACACCGTTTCAATTACTGTGCGGGATGCAAGCGGGTTGACCGGGACAGCCGCGGTGACTTTCGATACATTTAGCCCGGACTACTTTACCTGGGAGGCCGAGGAATTCGATCACGATAGCGGCCAATATATTGATGCCCCTCTTTATACCTCCTCCCAAATCGGCGGAAGCTATAATGGCCTGGACAGTGTTGAAGGAGTAGATACACACAAGGGCGCCGCTTCTGGCCCGGCCCAAGCCAGCGATTATCGGGCGGGCGCGGCTGATGCCGCGAGGACGCAGACACCCGCAGTAACTGATACCCAGAGGCAGAAGTTCCTCGACGCCATCGCTGCCGGCGATTCAAACGTCGTGGATCACATTGTGGGCTTTTGGTCGAGTGCCGAGTGGCAGAATTACACGAAGACTTTCCCTGCGGGCAGCTACAACGTTTATGGCCGGTTGTCCTGCGGAGCGAGTGCGACACTCACCTTTTCCAAAATTACCAGCGGGCAGGGGACCAGTACCCAAACAACTACAAACTTGGGAACTTTTTCTCTTACTGGCAATAATTTCTCAACTTATCAGTGGATACCGTTGCGCGATGGAGTGGGCAACCTCGCGTCCATAAATTTGTCCGGAGTCAACACGGTGCGGGTCACCAGTGGTGGCGGGGCCAACGCAAACTTTTACATGCTGGTGCCAGCCAACACCAACCTGCCCAGCATCAGTGGCGTCTATCCAAACGGCCTGGCCCTCTTCCAGTCCACGAACAAGCTTGTTTTCACGGTCAGCTCGGCAGTCAGCACCATCAGCACCAATAGCATTACACTGCAATTGAACGGCACCAATGTATCCTCGAATCTTGTGTTCAACGGCTCACCGACGAGCTGGAATGTGAGCTATACCGGCCTGTTGCCGAACCAGACCTACACTGCCGTCATCAGTGTCACCGACGCCAATGGCGGTACAGCCACCAGCACGCTTAAATTAGACACCTGGAATCCGGTATTCCAGTTCGAGGCGGAGGATTTTGATTTTAACGGCGGCCAATACATCGACAACCCCACACCCTCCAGCTATGCCGGACAGGTGGGGGTGACGGGGATTGATGAGTTCAACAACAATGCTGTGCCGCCATACGCCGGGGCGAGCGCCAGCAATAAACGCCCCAATGACCCCATTGCCACCACCCTTGTCACTGATGCCCACAGGCAACAATTCATTAATGCCAATGCCTCCGATTACAACGTCGGGTTTCTCGGGCCATTTTTCTGGCAGAACTACACAAGGACATGGCCCAGCGGCAAGTTTAATGTCTATGGCCGCATGGCCTCCGGCGCCATTAATCCGACGACCCTCCACATGGGGCTGGACGAGGTCACTGCCGGTTGGGGCACTGCGACCCAATTTAGCAGGCATGTCGGCGCGTTTACCATCCCGACGAGCGGTGGTTACTCCGCATATCTCTATGTTCCTTTGATGGACAAGTTCGGGAATTATGCCAATATGACGCTGGGCGGTACCAACACCTTCCGGACCACCTTTGCCAAGAGCTTCGGGACAAACTTTCCAGCTGAGTTTGGGCTCAACGTCAACTTTTACATGTTGGTTGCCGCCAGAACCGACCTGCCCCGGATCGACGATGTTTATCCTGATGGCTCTGTCCTTATGCAGCCCACCAATAAGTTTTCTTTCGTCGCGAGCAGCCCGACGTACGGAATCAACTCCACCAACATTCAAGTCACCTTGAATGGCATCAACATCTCCTCAAACCTGGTGATCACGGGCTCCTCCACCAACTGGAATGTGAGTTATCCTTTGCAGCTCAACCAAAGCTACGTCGCTCTTATCAGCGTGACGGATCTGCATGGTACCACGACTTCAACCACGGTGAGTTTCGACACCTTTAGCCCGGGTAATTTCACCTGGGAGGCGGAAGATTATGACTTCAACCCCGGCTTCAGCCCCGTTTCAAACTCTACCGGCAAACGCTATATTGATAATCCAACGCTCACTTCCAGCGCGGCCGCTGACAGTTATTTTGGTCAGATGAGTGATCTGGGAATCGATGTGGATCCAATTTACGGCACCATTCATCCCGGCAATCACCTCTATCGGTCGTCCGACTGGATTTCCACCGAAGTCACAGGCGACACCGTGCGGCAGAAATATATCAACGTCCAACAAGCAAACTTGGATCAGGCCATCGTGGACTATGATGTGTATTTTTGGACAAATGCCAGTTGGATCGACTGGACGCGCACCTTTCCCACGGGGAACTTTCAAGCGTATGCACGGCTGGCGGGTGCCGTTGGCACGTTCAATCTCCAACTGGCTCAGGTTACGGGTGGATGGGGCACGGCAAGCCAATCGACGCAGTATCTCGGCACGTTTAGAGGTGTCGGCACCGGCTTCAATAACTGGCAGTGGGTGCCGCTGGTGAATACCAATACCGGTCAACCGATCACGCTTTCTCTCGGCGGAACCAACACGCTCCAAATGACGGCGGATGGCAATGAAAACGCCAACTTCTTCATGCTGGTGCCTGTCGCCACGCGTGCCAGCATCACGGCTTCGCGGACCGGAGCAAGCATTCTCCTCTCGTTTCCCACGGAAGCCGGGTTTAGCTACACGGTTTCGTATAAGAATAACTTGACCGACGCTAATTGGACGGTCCTTGGCACGGTCAATGGCGATGGCTCGGTGAAGTCGCTCAGCGATGGGACTTCACAGGCTTCACGCTTCTACCGGTTGAGTATTCAATGAGACAAACTGAACAAACCATTTTGGAGCGCGACGAGATGTCATGGTGTGGCAAAGAATCGCTCGCCAGTGAAGCGGTTGCACAGCCTCGATCTACGCCCGGTCGGCCAGATGTGTCTTTATTCCCTCGGCGGAGTCGCACCGGCCGAAGCGCTTTTACCCTGATTGAGCTGCTGGTGGTCATCGCGATCATTGCCATTCTCGCGGGGCTGTTATTGCCTGCACTGGCCAGGGCCAAGGAGAAAGGCAAGCGGGTCAGGTGTCTGAGCAACCTGAAGCAGATTGGCATTGGCATGGTTATTTACGCAGGGGATAACGGAGACAAAGTCGTTGAGGCGCGTCCACAAGTCGGCGGCAGTTCTGCTTATGTGCAACTTGCCCTGAATTCCCCGGATGCGGGCGCGGCGGCATCGGTGAATTTGGTGGTCACTTCCAACACCTCATCCATGTGGAGTTGCCCCAACCGTCCCGGCCTTCCGACTTACGACAGCACGTTCAACCAGTGGAATGTTGGCTTTCAGTATTTTGGCGGCATAAAAAATTGGGTGAATCCGTTGGGAACATTTCTGAATGTCAATCTCAGCCCAATAAAGCTCGCCACCTCCAGACCTCATTGGGTCCTTGCTGCCGATGCCGTTGTCGAAACTGAAAACGGCTGGGGACAGCCGGACCCCACCCGCGTCGGCGTTTATGACAATTTGCCGCCGCACAAAACGACGGGGGCCTTTCCGGCAGGTGGCAATGAAGTATTCATTGATGGATCGGCCCGTTGGATCAAGGCCGACACAATGCGCCTGCTTACCACCTGGGATACTGCCACCCGGAAATGTTACTTCTATCAAGACAGCGTTGATTTCCCTGCGGGTCCCTTGGTTAACCTGTTGAATGCGCCTTTCATGATTCCACAACCATGACGGAAGGTTACTAGGCGGAAGTCACCAGCATCCAACCGGCCAAATATGAACCGGCCAACTTGGTTGGCCCGTCAGCTTAAGAAAAATGAAATACGCTTGTGCTTTCCCTTCATTCCGTACCATCGCTGTGCTGGTAACCCTGTTGTTCGCAGGTCTCACTGGTCAGGTCCATGGTGATGGTCAACTGGTCTGGAGTGATGAGTTTGACGGTGAGTCCCTCAACACCAATCACTGGACGTTCGATATTGGCAACGGTCCTCCGGGACTTTCGGGCTGGGGAAATAATGAATTGGAGTACTACACCAGTCGCCCGGAGAATGCATACCTTACCAATGGCGTCCTTCATATTGTCGCGAGAAAAGAACTATTTAGCGGCCAAAACTATACTTCCGCAAAACTGAAGACCGCGGGCCTTTTCAGCAAGCGCTATGGTCGTTTCGAATTCCGCGCGCGCCTGCCGCAAGGCCAGGGCTACTGGCCCGCTCTTTGGCTGATACCCCAGGACTCATTTTATGGAGGGTGGGCCGCTTCGGGCGAAATTGACGTAATGGAAAATAGAGGAAGTGACCCGAGAACCGTGCTGGGCACCATCCATTATGGTGGGAAATGGCCCAACAATCAGCATTCTCAGGGACCATCCTTTACCTTCACGGGTGGAGATTCGGTTACCGATTTTCACACCTATGCTGTGGAGTGGTCCACTAATTTTGTAAAATGGTATGTTGATGGACAACTCTACGAAACCCAGACTTCGTGGTGGAGTTCTGGAGGAACCTATCCGGCGCCTTTCGACCAACCCTTCTATATTATCATGAATCTGGCTGTGGGCGGTAATTTCGGTGGTAATCCAGATACCAACACCATATTTCCCGGCGAAATGCAGATCGATTATGTGCGCGTGTATGAACTCGTCCCGACACCGGTTGCGCCGCCCATTCTCAAGGTCAGGTTTGGTTTCGACGAGCCGCCCGGTTCCACCACATTTCCAAGCGATACGAATACTGGTGGCACAAATGTTATCCTGCAAATTGCGAACGGAGTCGGTGCCAACGCTGATTATCATGGCGCGGAAGCATCGGGTGTGGGCGGAGCTGCCACTGCGAGTCGGGCTCTGGATTTCTCATCAAATGGCGCGAATCAGCCGGGCAATCCCGGGCCAATCGCCAGCACAACCAGTTCGAATCTCGGATTTGGAACCATCACCAACTTTGTGACAACGATTTGGTTCAAGCAGAACGCTGTGATGGCCTCCGGTGCCAGTATTGGCCCACGGTTATTTATTCTCGGTGGCGGCTCGCCGAGCGACACCGGGATAACCAACAGTGTTGGATTGAAGTTTCAGACGGCCAATCAATTATATTTCCAGCTTAACGGTATCACGATGCCTGCAACCTTCCCGACAAATTTGCCGGCGGATACGTGGCTGTTTGTAGCGGCAGTGTATGACGGCACAAGCGTGTTTCTTTATGAGGGGACCGACACGACGCCCGTCAGCCTGGTGGCTTCAGTTGCCGCTGCCTCCCCCATCGATTTCGGCGCGAGTGGCAGCTTGTACCTCGGCAACCGCCAGAATCGGCAGCGCTCATTCAACGGGTGGATCGACGATTTCCGTTTCTACACGGGAAGCGGAGATCTGAATTTTGTTGAAAGCGTTCGTTTACAGGGTGTGAATCCAACACCCGTCAGCATAGCCATTCAATCCCTGAGTAATCACAGCATCAGGCTCATTTGGCCTAATGGCACTCTTCAGGCCTCAACCAATATCATGGGAATCTGGGATACGATTACGGGAGCGACTTCCCCCTACACGTTGACACCTACCGGGCAACAGCATTTCCATCGCGTGAAGTTGAATTAGGTATTTCTAACCCCTGGTTGCGGCGTTTTTGATTTATGAAGCTCACCCTTGTGTTTTGCCTGGTTTGCCGATGGCCTGCCGTTCTTTGCTTAAGGAATGCAGCGCTCGTTTGCATCATCGTTCTGAGTGGGGTGTCAAGCGCGGACGCACAAACCTACATCCCTCCTGCCAATCACCGCTCAGATATCCTTCTGAATACAGGCTGGCGCTTTATACGTCAGGTTGTCTCCGGGGCGCAAAATACCAGCTTCGACGATTCCACCTGGTCGGTGGTGAACCTGCCGCATACGTGGAACAATCTCGACGGCCAGGACGGAGGAAACAATTACTACCGCGGAATTGGCTGGTACCGGACTCACTATGCAGTGGATGCCGGTTATGCTGGCCGCCAGTTCTTTCTAAAATTCGATGGCGCGTGTCTGGTTGCCGACGTGTGGCTCAACGGCAACTATTTGGGTCAGCACCAGGGCGGGTTTGCGGCTTTTGTTTTTGACGTTACACCCTACATCAACGTCGGCGTCGACAATGTGATTGCGGTGAAGGTTGACAATTCAGCCAATGCGAATATCCCTCCGTTGGATGCCGACTTTACATTTTTTGGGGGCATTTACCGGGATGCACATTTGCTCGTGACCGACCCGGTGCAGGTTTCTCCGCTCGACTATGGCTCGCCCGGAGTTTATCTCAAACCAACGAGCGTCAGTTCCAATTCCGCGAACCTCCAGATTACCGCTGTCCTCTCCAATGCAAATGTCACGCCGACCCTCATCACGGTGCGCACCGTTGTTACCGATGCTGGCTCGAACATTGTAAAGATGCTGACAAATGCAGTTACACTTCAGCCCGGATCAGCCTCCAATTTGGTGGCGAGCATGACGATTGCCAGCCCGCATCTCTGGAATGGCCTTGTTGATCCGTACTTGTATCGGACGTTCATAGAAATCTATAACGGCCCAAGCGTTATCGACGTTGTGAGTCAGTCGGTTGGCTTTCGCTGGTTCAGTGTCGATCCCACCAATGGCTTTTTTCTCAACGGCCGGCGTTATGACCTGCATGGTGTGAATATGCATCAGGATTGGCTCGATCAGGGTTGGGCCATCGGGGATCAGGAACGACTCACGAATTTCATGTTGCTCAAGGAGATCGGAGCCACTGCGGTCCGACTTTCGCATTACGAACACGCAGAGCATACGTATCAACTGGCTGACCAAAACGGACTTATTCTTTGGACAGAAATTCCACTCATTGACCGTATCATGGAGTCGCCTGCTTTTTACACTAATGCCCAGCAGCAACTGCGGGAACTTATCCGGCAGAGGTATAACCATCCCTCAGTTGTCCTCTGGGGCATCTTCAACGAGATCACACTTCAAGCCGGCCCGACGCCTACCAACCTGCTGAACCAGCTCGCTCAACTTGTTATTCAGGAAGATCCAACACGCCCCTCGTCCGCCGCGGCGAATTCCAGCGACAGCGATCCGTCAAGTTTGTATACGCAATTAATCGCCTTCAACAAGTACTACGGCTGGTATTCCAGTCCTGCCAATGGCATTGGTGCCTGGGCCGATAATATCCATGCGAATTATCCGAACCGGCGTGTTGGGATCACCGAATACGGGGCGGGTGCCAGCATTTACCAGCACAGCGAGAACCCCATCCAGCCCGGCAATACGGCCACGGCCTTTCACCCGGAGGAATGGCAAAATCTCGTTCATGAATCCCACTGGCAATCCATGAACGCGCGTCCGTTTCTGTGGTGCAAATTTCTCTGGAACATGTTTGATTTCGCGGCGGATGGACGCAATGAGGGTGATACACCTGGTCGGAACGACAAGGGCCTGGTTACCTACGACCGGCGGATTCGCAAGGATGCCTTCTACTACTACCAGGCCAACTGGACAACCAATCCCATGGTGTATATTACCGGGCACACATTCACCAATCGGCTCACGAATTCCATCACTGCAAAAATCTATGCCAATTGTGATTCAGTCGAACTCTTTTTAAATGGTGTTTCGCAAGGCACTCGTGCCAGCACGAATTGCATTTTTGCCTGGCCCATCACCCTCAATCCCGGCAGCAATGCGGTTCAGGCTACAGGGACGAAAGGAGGAACTCAGGTGAGCGACTCACTTGTCTGGATGGGCCCGGTTGTTCCGCCGAGTGTGGCCATAACAAGCCCTGCGGCTGCTGTTGTTTATCTCAACAGCACAAATGATGTTCTGCTATTGTCTGCTGTTGCCACGAACAGCCCTCAGGCACCAGGTCCGCTGACAACCTCTTGGACCCAACGCACCGGCCCGGGCAGAGTCACGTTCAGCGACGTCAACGGTTATTCCACTACAGCAGCCTTTAATGCCGATGGCATCTATAGTGTATCCTTTGCCGCCAGTAACGGCGCAACGGCAAGCGCGAGTTTGGCCGTGGTCGTAAATTCAAACACCAATTTGCAGAGCGGACTGCTCGCCTGGTGGAAGATGGACGAAGCTGGAGGCACCAGTGCGGTCGATTCTTCCGGCAACGGCCTCAGTGCCACAATAAGCGGCGGGATATTCACTACTGGTTTCCTCTCAAATGCGCTGCATTTGAACGGGGCGGGGAACGTGGCAACGTTTACCTCGCCGGACACGAGTCAGATTACACTGGCCGCTTGGGTGCGGGCTGATGGTCGCGGCAATAGCGCGTTCCCTCGCGTTCTGGAAACGCCAGGCTACCGATTGTTTTTTCGTTTTGATGCGCAGGGTACGAACGGTTTTGATTTTGCGACATTCTCGACCTCACAAAATGGGGACTGGTTTTCCGGGCAGGATTCCGTGAAAACCGGTGCTTGGTATCATGTGGCTGCGAGTTATGATCGGTCCATCCCGGCCAATCTACCTGTCCTTTATGTGAATGGCGCCGAGCTTGTTCCAGTTACCATCACCTCTCCAGTCGGTACACAGCCAGCCTACAACGGAACGGGATATATCGGCAATCGCTCGACACTCGACCGGGCTTGGAACGGCTCACTTGACGACATCCGCATATACAATCGTTTGTTGAGTGCTGCTGAGGTGCAAGTGCTGGCGGCCATACGATCAGCGAATTTCGCACCCATCGTGCGGGCGGGGACCAATCAGACAGTTCTCTGGCCAGATTCCGCCGTTCTAGGCGGCATGGTCGCAGATGATGGCAAGCCCAATGTGTCCGGCGTGGTTTCTGTGGCCTGGAGTAAACTCACCGGACCTGGCATCGTTACGTTTGCCGATTCAAACGCCCCGGCGACCACTGCGAGTTTTTCAACGACTGGCACGTACGTCTTACGGTTAGCTGCGTATGATGGGCAGGTGGAGACCGTTGATGACATGACGATCACGGCCATAATGCGCCCAGCAATTTCCGCAAACCTGATTCCCGGTGCATTGCAGCTTTCATGGCCAACCAACGTCGGCAATTGGCACCTGCAGTATCAGACAAATTCACCCTCGACAGGTTTGGAGATGAATTGGACGGACATACCCGGCCCAATAACCAATCCTTATATTATGCCGCTCGATGTTAATGCCGGATCGGTATTTTATCGTCTGCTATTCACCAACTAGAGTAGCCGGCAGGCAAAACAAGAATGAAGAAATTCATCAAAAACTTGTTTCCCTCCCCAACGAGGGGCTTTGGCTTGGCTGAGTAAACCACAAATAGTATTGATAATGAGAACGTGTGGAGCGAGCGGTGAGGTTCAGGATCACATTGGCAAGGGTTGGGTGAATGAACGTCCTTTCTGCGTTAAAATGTTTAAACAAAAATTGATCCTATTTGTTTCAACTTGGCAGGAAGCAATTGAACTGGGAATGGCCAGCACCATTCCAAAGTCACTGACGCGACGACTCTCATCAGAGTGGTTGTCCCGGGAAATGTAACTGTGGTGATAGGCGCGCGAACTCATCCAAGAGATGGTTACTGAAAAACTATCCGGAAAATCAGGTCGAAGACCTGTCACATAAACGGTTCGACCGGCCCCTCAACCTTCAAACTGGAGGCCTGCAATAATCCCTCAAGTATTTCCGATGTGCGACCAACAACCCTGGTAGATTTTGGCGTGGGGTAATTTGGGAAGGTGTTGAACCAATTGATAAACCCACGTGAGGCCCGGGTTTTAGAAAGTTTGTGCGTAAACTCTGTGAATTGCGCGGGGTCACCTGCGGCGAAGTCGATTTGCGCTGGGGTGTGACCGATGAACAGGTCGCCGAAGGCGCAGCTTCCGCGAATCCGCTTCGACCGCTTGCGGGAAAGCAATTTCAAATATTAATCGGTTTTCGCATTTACACCCGGAAACCACACACTAACATCAGCCAACCGGTCACCCGATAATCTTATGAGAACTCACAGCATGTTACTTCTGGGAGTTACAATCCTCCTGGCCTCTGGCCCGGCAGCTTTCGGTAAAGTTAAAACCATTGTCGAGCATTATAACAATGAACAAGCGGAGCCGGGTTTCAAATTCAAGAATGTCCCCCGCCCTTCGCGTCGCGATGCCGCAAGACACGCGAATATCAGCATTGCCGATGGTCAACGCGACCAGGCCGGCGGAGATGTCAGCAAGCTTAACGACGGCAGGGTTCCCACGGATGCTGATGAACCTGGCGAAAACTTTTTCTTCGCCGTGAACACCGACGGTGGTCGCCTCCTCGTGGACCTCGCTAACGCCATCAACATCACCCACATCAATACTTACTCCTGGCATACTGACTCCCGCGCTCCACAGGTTTACAAACTCTATGGGAGCGATGGCACTGAAAGGGATTTTGAGGAAAAACCTAAAAAGGACACTGACCCTGAACAACACGGCTGGAAACTGATCACCAAGGTGGACACCCGGCCGAAGCAAGGCGAAAAGGGCGGACAGTACGGCGTCAGCATTTCTGATTCTGAAGGCACCATCGGCAAATACCGCTATCTCCTGTTCGCCTGCTCCCGCACCGAAGATGAGGATGCTTTTGGCAATACTTTCTACAGCGAAATTGATGTCATCGACAAGGACGCCCAATCTGATGGGTTCGCCGACAACGCAGTCGCTCCTTTTCTCATCAAATCCACCGATGGCAAATGCGAAATCTCCATCGATACTTCGGGTGCTCCAGATTTGAAGGAATGGGCTGAAAAGCAACTCGCCCCCGTTCTCGCCGAATGGTACCCCAAGATTGTTGCCATGCTTCCCAGCGAAGGCTACACCGCTCCGTCCAAGTTCAGCATTTCCATTCGCCCCGGTAAAGGCGTTGCTGCCACCGGCGGAACTCGCGTGACTGCCAATTCCGACTGGCTCAAAAATGAATTCAAAGGTGAAGCCATCGGCTCACTTCTCCATGAAGAGGTGCACGTCATCCAGCAATACGGTTACGCTCCGCGCAAGATTCCCGGCCCCACCCGCCCTCCGGCCTGGCTGATTGAAGGCATTCCGGATTACATTCGCTGGTACAAATATGAGCCCGAGAGCCATGGCTGCGAAATCACCAGGCAAAACCTCTCCCGCGCCCGCTACGATGCCAGCTATCGTATCACCGCGAACTTCCTGAATTACGTGGTCGAGAAATACGATAAGGAGTTGATCACAAAAATGAATGCCGCCATTCGTGAGGGCAAATATACAGAAGATCTCTGGAAGAAATATACCGGCAAAACCGTCCAGGAACTCAGTGACGAGTGGAAATCCGAGATCGAGAAAAAATTGGCGGCTTAAGCGGCAAATCGTTGTGAGTTTCGGGCAACCGCCTGTGCTGATTGAGGGTTGAATCAGGAAACTCAAGGTTTCCTGGTAAGATGCTTCAGCCTATGGCCTTTTTCCGAATCCTGAATGAGGTGGTCCAATCGCTTCTTCTTTGTCTCTTCTCTTTTGGCGCTGATGATCCACCAACTCGCCGTCCGCTGAAACCACGGCGTTTGTGCCTGGAAGAACTCCCACGCCATGGCGCTCGCAAGCTCGGGTTCACTCGCTCTCGGTGAGCAACCTCCCCTCCTTCTGCTGACAGAACCCTGGCCGATTTTGGAAAGCGACGAAACTCAGTGGCCGCGGCTAACCTCACCTATTTAGGTGATGGGGTCTTAACCATATTTAGGAATATGAAGTTCGATATTTTTCCTTATATTTTACGCCAATCAGTCACAAAATAATCAAAGGACGGAGTTATTCCCGTCTCGACTTTATCTACCTAAAATGGCCAACAACCTAAACATTGATCATCGACTGTGGGTTCACCGCCGTCATCCTGAATTCCCCAACAAACCAGGCAGGCCAGAGAACGTGGGATTTGCGTTCACTCATTTTCAAAAATGAAAAGCCGGGAACAAGAGACAACCATGCCACGAAAATTGTTATGGCTGGCCGGTATCATGGTTGCCCTGCTCGGAATGGCGGGCAATCCTCAGCGAGCGTCGGCAACCACGGCAATGATTTTTTGCAATGGCAACATGGGAAGCGCAAGCGGTCTGACCACTTCGCAAATCAACGGTTTGAGAGTATCGGGCTTCACCACGATGGTTCTGTTCACCATGAGCGTCCAAACGAATGGAAATTTTACCTTCAGCGACGGCTCGACGGTTTGCAGTGGCGGAGTCTATGTGGGGCCTTCCAACTGGGCATCGCTTCTAAACCAATGCCGGGTTGCGCCAACAAGCATCAACCGAATCGAAATGTGCATTGCCCAATGGGGTGATCCAAGCTTTGGAAATATCAAAAACCGCATCGCGGCCGACGGCACTGGTTCAGGGACTGTTCTATACAGAAATCTGCAGGCCTTGAAAACCGCATTGGGAATCGATGCGATCGATTACGATGACGAGATGATCTACGACGCGGGTTCTGCGATCAGCTTCGGTCAAATGTGTGGTTCTGTGGGTATGAAAGTGAGTCTTTGTCCCTACACCAACCCCGGCTACTGGCAATCCTTGAAATCTGGCCTGGGGAGCACGTGTGACCGGGTCTATCTTCAATGTTACGATGGTGGGGCAGGCAATAATCCTGCAACCTGGAATTCCTATTTTGGCGGTTTAAAGGTGATACCAGGTTATTGGGATCATGAACGCGATTCCACGTTTCTCAATAATATGCAGGCGTGGAAAAGCGCTGGCGGCAACGGAGGTTTTCTCTGGCCTTCCTGTACAGGTTGCAATCCGCCCGCCGATCCCAACGAAATGACCCAATATGCATACCAAATTCTCAACACCTTCGATCCAGTGGTTAGTCCCGTCACGGCTGCCGATGTTGTGGGCGGCCAGGTTACATTCTCGGCGGCCTTTGTGGGCACTAATCTAACGTACCAGTGGCAGATGATTCGAGGTGGGGCGACGAACAATATCCCCGGCGCGACGAATACGACGTTGACTCTTTCCAACCTGCAATTGACCAACACGGCATCCTATCAACTCCAGGCCTCCAACGCCTCGGGAATTGTCACAAGCACAGCGGGTTCACTTACGGTTTCGAGCGTGCCGGTGGCGGTGAACAATGTCATCACTTCGTACGCCGCCCAAACTGGCCTGGGTTTTGGTTTTTCGCTCACCCCGAGCTGGACTGTTGCGCCGGGCAGTTTGATTTACGGACAATTTCCCAGCAGCACAAATGGCGATTTTGATCTGGAACCGTATTGGGGTGATCGGAATGTCAATTCGCTGACATCTGGTGATGGTCTCACGATTACCCCGGGCGGCAATCCAATCACAACCAGCACAAACTATGTGACGTGTGGCAACGGAGGCAGTCCGGCGGCAGGTGCTTCAGTAATCTATACGCTCACCGGGTCCGCTGGCGGGTATAATCTTACTAATATCACGGTTTACGGAGGGTGGAGGGACGGTGGACGCGACCAGCAAGCTTATACCGTTTATTATTCCAAGACGACCGCCCCTGCGACCTTCATCTTATTGGGAAGCGTCAACTATAACCCCGCGAATGTCGCCAACGTGCCCTCTACAACCAGGGCAATACTTAGAGCCGCGAATGGCTGGCTGGCCACCAACGTGGCCACCGTGAAGTTTGATTTTACCAGTCCGGCGTCAGAGAACGGTTTTTGCGGCTACGCCAAGATCGGATTGTTCGGAGTGCCGCTAAGTCCGGTGGTGGCGATGAACGCGTTGCCGGTGACTGCGGCGGATGTGGTGGGCAGCCGGGTCACCTTTACGGCGGCATTCACGGCGGCCAGTCCTCTGGCCTATCAGTGGCGGGTTATCAGTGGAGGGACAACCAACAATATTCCTGGAGCAACGAACACGACGCTGACTCTCAGCAACCTGCAACTGACAAACACGGCAGCTTACCAGCTTCAGGCATCGAATGCCTACGGCGTAGTCGTCAGCTCGCCGGGTTCGCTGACAGTTAGCAGCATGGCTGCTCCGGTGAACAATGTTGTCACCTCCATGGCTACGCAAACCGGCCTGGGCAGTGGCACCACCTTTACGCCCACCTGGACGGTCGCGACGAACGACAGTTTGATCGCCGGCCAGTCACCGAGCACCATAAGTGGAAATTTCAGCATGGAAGTGCCCGGTCGCAGCGTCAACTCCCTGACGGCGGGCGGCAGCGATTCGCTAACGCAGATTGCGGCCACCGTGGGCTATACCACGAGCACAAACTATGTGACCTGTGGGAATGGCGGTGGGGCGGGTTCATTGGTGATCTACACGCTCACAGGTTCCGCTAGCGGATACAACCTGACGAACATCATGGTTTATGGCGGATGGGCGGACGCGGGCCGCGACCAGCAGGCTTAC
>JAQGPC010000212.1 GCA_028293285.1 Pedosphaera sp. | reverse complement strand
TCGTTGATGAAGTCTGGCAAAGCCGCGAACGCACATCCTATTTCTATCGGGCCTTTAATGGGAGCGGAACGAAGTTAAATTTCTGACTTATGTTTTTTCTGCAACTGCGAAATGAACTTTGGAAGCTGTTTGGGAAAAAGCGGACGTATATTGGTTTTACCATATTGTTGCTTTCTCAGAATGTAATGCTGCTCATTTTTCGGTTTACCCGCGTGTCCCATCGCATGACATCGCTGTTGGAGGGAAACGGTTTTTTTCCCAAGGATTATATTTCAAGCATGACAGTCGCGATATTCATGCTTTTACCAATTGCCCTGCTGCTGCTTCCCCTGTATGTCACTTTGATCGGTGGCGATCTGATGGCCAAGGAATCAGAAGACGGAACATTACGAATGATTCTGTCACGACCGATATCGCGAATCAGGTTAGTGCTGGTGAAGTGGGCGGCGGGAGGAATTTTCTCACTTATCCTCACTTTCGCTTTAGGTGTCATGGGAATAGTGTTCGCCTCAATTTGGTTTCCGTGGGGCGGGTTGTTTGTGTTTATTCCGGGTGAGATGTTTAGCGTGTTTGATTCCGGCGCCGCTCTGCAACATTACGTGGTCGCGCACTTATTTTTGACGATAAAAGCGTTTACCCTCATGGGCATGGCTTTGATGTTTTCCTGTTTCAATATTAAGCCGGCAGCAGCGACGATTTTGGCGCTCTCAGTTTTGTTTGCAACCTTGGCAATGCAATTCATGCCTTTTATGAAAGATTATGAGGGATGGTTGATTAGCGCACAAATGAGCAACGTTTGGCTTCCAATCTTAAGTTCCCCGGTCCCCTGGTGGAAAATAGGCAGCGCAGTGAGCATCCTGGCGGGGTTTAATCTCTCTTTTTTATTGATTGGAGCGATCACCTTTCAATTGCGAGATATCAAATCTTAAGATACTTATAATCAGCGAGTTAATAGCGGGCTAATTTCAGGTCGTACTCTTGCATTAAAGGTATCTAGTGGAATATTAGAACACTGAGTTTAGCTGGCCTTGAAAGATAGTTGTGACTCTGCGAAGTGTGATGAAGTAGATTCAAATGCACTTCTCCTTTTGGTAAAAGTTTGAGGTTTTCACCTTAACTGTTGACACCAAAATGTGGTTATTCTCCCTGAAAAGCGAAAGCGCAACAGGTTTGGTTAAAGCAAGATAAAAACCACAACTAATTGTGCTTTTTAGATCAAAAAAGGCACAGAAAAACGTTGTCTCAGAGAGTCGTTTTTCTTAGTATTTACGAGTCACTTTCGGGGTCGCAAAATCGCGCCATTTGTTATCACTTTTATGTCCAAAAAATATGAATTCGAAGCTGAAGAATCTGTGAATATGCCGCCGGAAAACACCGAGGTGTACGATTCATCGAAGCTTGGCAAATTGGAAGGGCTTGAAGCCGTTCGTAAGAAACCGGGCATGTACATCGGCGGCACGGATGAGCGTGCCTTGCACCATTGCGTCACGGAAGTATTGGACAATTCTGTCGATGAATATCTGGCCGGGAAGTGCAATCGTATTGATGTGACCATCCATGTTGATGGTTCTATTTCAATCCGTGACAATGGGCGCGGCATACCCGTGGACATCCACCCCCAATATAAAATTCCGGGAGTGGAAATGGTACTTACCACCTTGCACTCGGGCGGCAAGTACGGGCAGGGAGGCTATACCTATTCTGGCGGAACCCACGGGGTTGGCGCCAAGTGCGTCAATGCCGTTTCTGAATGGTTTTCCGTGGAAGTTTCCCGCGATGGCGAGGTTTACCACATGGAATTTGAGCGCGGCAAAACCACCAAGAAGCTCGAGGTCATTGGCAAATCAAAAGGCACGGGAACGTTGGTCACGTTCAAGCCTGACGCAGAAATCTTCCTGGAAACAACTGAATTTAAAGCTGAACGCATCAGCAAACGCCTCCGGGAACTTGCTTTTCTGAACTCCAATCTGGAGATCACGTTTTTGGACGAGCGCATCCTCGAGGCCAAACGGGAAGTCTATTTTTATAAAGACGGCGTCCAAGAGTTTGTAAAGCAGCTTAGCGTCGGCAAGCAGGTGTTGCATCCCAAGACAATTTCTTTCAGCGGGAAACGACCCCATGAATACACGCAAAACGGCATGTCCCGCACCGCTGACATAATTGCGGATATTGTTCTCCAGTATAATGACAGTTATACCTCGCAACTCCTTGCTTACACCAACACGGTGCAAAATCCTGACGGGGGAACGCATCAGGCAGGTTTTAGATCCGCGTTAACACGAGCGGTAAACCAGTACGCCAAGCAAAATAACCTGATTAAAGAAAAAGATCCGGCAGTAACCGGAGACGATTTGCTTGAAGGTTTGGTGGCTGTCATCGCGATTAAACATCCGGATCCGAAGTTTAACAATCAACCCAAGGAAAAGCTTCTTTCGACCGAGGTCGAAGGCATCGTCGGTTCCATCACTTACGACGGGTTGATGTCGCATTTCGACTCCAATCCGCCGGTTGCCAAGAAAGTGGTGGAAAAGGGATTGAACGCGGCCCGCGCCCGGGAAGCTGCGCGAAAGGCCCGGGAAGCTGTTCGAAAATCAGCACTCACGGGAGGGGGGCTGCCCGGCAAGTTGGCTGATTGCTCAGATCGCGATCCGGCGAATACCGAAGTTTATATCGTCGAGGGTGATTCTGCAGGTGGCTCGGCCAAGCAGGGACGGGACCGCAAGTTCCAAGCTATTTTGCCGATTCGAGGCAAGCTGATCAACGTGGAGAAGGCTCGATTGGACAAGGTACTTCAGAACAACGAAATCCGCACCATGATCACAGCAGTCGGGACAGGCATTGGTGATGGAGATGGGGAAGGGGCTTTCAATATTGAAAAGCTTCGTTACCACAAAATCATCATCATGACGGACGCCGATGTGGACGGTTCGCACATTCGCACGTTGTTACTGACTTTCTTTTATCGTCAGATGCCGGAGTTGATCAAGCGAGGGTATGTTTATATCGCCCAACCGCCACTATATCAGATCAGTCGCAAGAAGCGCGTGGAGTATGTGGATGATGACGCGCAGTTGAACCGGATTTTAATTCAAATCGGCACGGAAGAAGTACGCTTGCGCAACCTCGCGGATGAAAACGAAATTTCACAGAAGCAATTGGCTGAGATATTGGAATTGCTTGAGTCATTGGACAAATACGCCAAGGCCATCCGGCGTCATGGCGGTGATTTCAGCGATTACGTTGAACATCGCGATAAAAAGACCGGAGAATTGCCGCGTCATTTGGTAAAGGTCCGTTCGGGAAATGACGAGACGGTGCATTATTTTCATATTGAAGAGGAACTGGCCAAGTTTGGCCGTGAGAATACGGACTTGAAATTGTTTGGCGACCAGGAATCGGATACCGAAATGATTGAAAAATCAAAGACCGGTCCTTCACGCCGCGCGCGTCATATTGAGTTGCATGAAAGCAAGGCGATTGGCGAACTGCTTAGCAAATTGAGCAAGAAGGGTCTTAGCGTGGAACATTATTCGGCGCAGGACAAACCATTGTTTGAATTGATTGAAGGCGAGGGTGAAAAAGAGGTGGTCAAGCCACTGTTCTCCATCGCGGAAATTTTGGACAGTGTCATTGAAGTTGGCCGACGCGGTTTGCAAATAAAGCGGTTCAAGGGGTTGGGTGAAATGAATCCTTCCCAGTTGTTTGAAACGACGATGGACCCCGCGCGACGGAAGCTTTTGCGCATCGAACTGACTGACGCAGTGGAGGCCGAAGAGATGTTCACCAAGCTGATGGGTGATGAAGTGGAACCGCGCCGTCAGTTCATCGAGGACAATGCCCTGAATGTGCGCAACCTGGATGTTTAATTAAAACCATCCCCAAGCGGGATGGTAATCCTGAATTTTCCCAAGTTTTGTTATGCCCGATATTAAAGACGACAATAGTTTACCAGTAAGCAATACCCCATTGTTTGCCGCCAATGAAAAGGTGGCAAAGATCAATGTTGCGGAAGAAATTAAGAATTCATTTCTCGATTATTCCATGTCGGTGATCATCTCGCGCGCACTGCCCGATGTGCGCGACGGGTTGAAGCCTTCGCAACGGCGTATTCTTTACGCCATGCATGATCTTTCGCTGTTTCCCAACCGGCAACATCGTAAGTGCGCCAAGATTTGCGGTGACACCAGCGGTAATTATCATCCGCATGGTGAAGCAGTGATTTACCCGACTTTGGTCCACATGGGGCAGCCTTGGGCCATGCGGGAGCGGTTGATTGATGGACAGGGGAATTTCGGTTCCGTGGAAGGCGATCCTCCGGCGGCAATGCGTTATACGGAAGCCCGCATGACGCACCTGGGCGCGGCGTTGATGGAAGACATGGACAAGGACACGGTGGATTTTGTCGCTAACTACGACGAAACCCGCACCGAACCTACAGTATTTCCAGCAGCGTTTCCCAATCTGTTGGTCAATGGTGGCACAGGCATCGCGGTCGGTATGGCCACCAACATGGCACCGCATAATCTCGGAGAAGTCATTGATGGCATTTGCGCGCAGATTGATAATCCTGACATCACGCTCGCGCAGTTGATGAAGTTTATCAAAGGCCCGGATTTTCCAACGGGTTGCATGGTGTGCGGACTCGAACCCATCAAGCAATATTTCCAAACCGGACGCGGCAGTGTGAAGGTCCGTGGCAAGGCCGGGATTGAACAGATCAAAGGCGGACGTGAGCAAATTGTCATCACCGAAATTCCTTATAACGTAAACCGCGCAGTGCTCGTGGAACGGATAGCGGATTTGGTGAATGAAAAAACCATCACGGACATCAGCGCCATTCGCGATGAGTCGGATGAGAACACACGCGTGGTGATTGAATTAAAGCGTGACGGTATTCCCAAGGTGGTCATCAACAATCTTTATAAATTTACCGCGTTGGAAACCAGTTTTGCGGTGAATGCGCTGGCGATCGATCACGGCCGGCCGAAGACGCTCAGTCTTAAAGAAATCATCAACTGTTACATCGAGCATCGCCGTGAAGTGGTGATGCGCCGTACACGGTTTGAGCTGCGCAAGGCGGAAGAGCGGGCGGAGATTCTGGAAGGCTATCTCATTGCGTTGTCCAACATGGATGAGTTTATCCGCATCATCCGCAACTCTTTGAATCGGGATGAAGCCCGGATCAAGTTGCTGGCATTTGAGTTCGCACGGACGCAGGTAGAGAAGCTTGGTATTTTGATTCGCAGCGAGGCGCGGTTGACGAATGGCCGTTACGCTTTCAGCGAGGCCCAGGCGAATGCGATTTTGGAATTGCGCCTCTATCAACTCACCGGCCTGGAAATTGACAAGGTGCGGGCTGAATACGGGGAGTTGGTGGAAAGAATCAAGGACTTGCTCGACATTCTGGCCAAGGAGTCGCGCGTGCTGTCGATTATTAAGGCTGAATTGCTTCACATCAAAGAGAAGTATGCCACGCTTCGTTTGACGGAACTGGTGCCGGACGAAGGTGAGATTGCCATTGAGGATTTAATCGCGAATGAAGGGGTGATTATCACACTGACTCATAGCGGATTAATTAAACGCACGGCGGTCAGTTCGTATCGG
>JAQGPC010000172.1 GCA_028293285.1 Pedosphaera sp. | reverse complement strand
GGTCTGTACTGGGAAGGCCTCCAGCCGAGAAAATTGGTTGCTCCATCGCCAAAAGGTTCCCTCCAGCCGGCATAAACAAAAAATCCAACAGCCAAGACCCCCGACATTCCGTTTTCGCCCGCCAACTGGTCAACCACAATCACATCGTAATGTTTCGGGTTTTTCACGTTAAGTCCGTGGCTAGAATTCCCCTGAATAATTGAACGAGATCGGGAGCGAGTAGCAATCAGTCGTATAAAAATCAGGTGGTTACCCCCTTTGATTGGCGTCTCATCCACAATGAGCTTACACATATATTAGAGGTATGAGGAGAAATGGACCCTTGCGGAGGCATTTTCCGTGGTTCGCCTATTTCTCCTTCATATCTTTGCATGGGCTGAATCAAACGGGTGCTTGCTACGGCAGGCTGATTTGGTTCAGCAAAATGGGAAAGGCTTTTTTATGCAATATGATCGATTTGTTGGGCATGTTCAGCATCGAGCGCAACTTCCTTCAAACGGAGAAGCGATCCATGCCATTCGGGCCACGCTGCCGACGCTGGCGGAACGATTGACGCCGGAGGAGGCCAAGGACCTGGCATCACAACTGCCGCAAGAGATAGGAGTGTTTCTACATCGCGAGCCGAGCCAGCCAGCGGAGCGTCTTTCGCTGGATGATTTTTTTCATCGGGTTAGCGAGCGGGAAGGAAAGGACCTTCCCACGTCGGTTTATCATGCGCGGGTGGTGATTGAAGTTTTGAAAGAGGCGGTTTCCCCGGGAGAAATGCGGGATGTGCAGGCGCAATTACCCGCTGAATTCAGCGCACTTTTTGAAGCGGGGAGTCGAGGTCATTTAAGCGCCAAATAACGCGACAAGTTTTAAATTAAACCAGCAAGGCCCCCGGCGTGACCGGAAGGAACAGCATGTCAGATTTATTTCAGGATCGAACCGAAGCGGGACAGATATTGGCAACGCGCTTGCGATATCTTGCAGAACGGCCCGATGTCGTCGTGATGGCGCTACCACGGGGAGGTGTGCCGGTAGCTTATGAAGTCGCAAATGAACTGCGCGTTCCGCTGGATGTCTTTCTGGTGCGAAAGTTGGGCGTGCCGGGTCATGAAGAACTGGCCATGGGCGCGGTGGCATCCGGCGGCATCCGGGTGATTAATGAAAAGGTGATTGAGTTACTGGATATTTCGGAGGAGACCATTGAGACCATCGCGCAAAAGGAGTGGGAGGAATTGGAACGGCGGGAAAGAATTTATCGCGCTGACGAACCTCCCGCTGAAGTCCAAGGGAGGATTGTAATCCTGGTTGACGATGGGCTGGCAACCGGTGCAAGCATGCGAGCGGGTGTGCTGGCCTTGCGACAACAGCAACCCGCGGGGATCATTGTGGCGGTGCCGGTGGCGGCGCCGGAGACGAGCGCTGATTTTGAAACAGAAGTGGAACAGACGGTTTGCCTGGAAACACCGGAACCTTTTTATGCGGTGGGGCTTTATTACCGGCATTTCCCACAGGTAACGGACGAGGAAGTAACCGAGATGCTGCGCCAGGCCAGGGAGGATTTGACGACGTCGGAGACGCAAGGGCCAAACGGGAAAAGGAGGAAGATGTAGAACTGAGTGAGTATGGCTGCCACAACTACAACATCTTTAGTGGATATGGTGCGTGAGGCCGCGCAACCGATGACCGGGACGGCAGCGGATTATGATTCGTTGCTGGAATTGATCGGCGATGCACGGTTTGTTTTGTTAGGCGAAGCTTCGCATGGCACGCATGAATTTTATCGCGCGCGGGCAGACATTACGAAACGGCTGATCAATGAAAAGGGTTTTACCGCCATCGCGGTGGAGGCAGACTGGCCGGATGCGTACCGGGTGGATCGGTATATCCGTAACATGAGTGAGGATGAAGAGGCGGTGGATGCACTGGGAAATTTCAAACGGTTTCCAACATGGATGTGGCGCAATGCGGACGTGCTAGATCTAGTGGGGTGGTTAAGGGCGCATAACGATCAAACAGAATCTGAGAACGCGAGGGTGGGTTTCTATGGGATGGATTTGTACAGTTTGCATGCGTCCATGAGGGCGGTGTTGGATTATCTGGACCGGGTTGACCCCGACGCGGCGAAGCGGGCGCGGTATCGGTATTCGTGCTTTGAAGATTATGGCGAAAATCCGCAAGCGTATGGTTATACGGCCAGTTACAATATCAACGAATCATGCCGGCAGGAGGTGGTGAACCAACTGGTGGAACTGCGCCGCCGGGCAGCGGAATATGCGCAGAGAGATGGCCAGATCGCGGCGGATGAATATTTTTTTGCGGAGCAGAATGCGCGGCTGGTCAAGAACGCGGAAGAGTATTATCGGGTGATGTTCCAGGGGCATGTTGAATCGTGGAATTTGCGCGACCGGCATATGGCGGAGACTTTGGAATCGCTCGTGTCACATTTGGAAAAGCAGGTGCCGCATCCGAAGATTGTGGTTTGGGCGCACAATTCACACCTGGGAGATGCGCGTGCGACGCAGATGGGAGCCCGGGGAGAATGGAATGTGGGACAACTGGTGCGGGAACGTTACGGGAAGGAATCGGTGCTGGTAGGTTTCACGACCTATGATGGGACGGTGACGGCGGCATCGGAATGGGATGAGCCCGCAGAACGGAAGCGAGTGCGACCGGCGTTGCGGGGTAGTTATGAATTGCTATTTCATGAGACGGGCATTCCACGATTTTGCCTGCCGTTGCGGCCTGAGAGCGAAGCGAAGCATGGTTTGGAAGAGCCCAGACTGGAACGGGCGATTGGGGTCATTTACCGTCCTGAGTCCGAACGAATGAGTCATTATTTTCATGCGCGGCTGCCGGAGCAGTTTGATGCGGTTTTGCATTTTGACCAGACGCGGGCAGTGGAGCCATTGGAGCGGACGGCGGAATGGCATGCGGGCGAACCGGCGGAGGACACGTATCCGTTTGGATTGTAAAACGAGACTTAGTCAAGCCACAGTTTTCCGGCGCTGTTCCATTCTGAGAGCAGTTCGCGGAAACGTTGCACCGGCGGCGCGTCATCATCCACCTGCCAGACCAACACCAGTGGAACGCATTGCACTGGCTTTAATAGGATGAATCGTAGCGCAGGACTCGGAGCGACCACGGATTCAGTGACCACGCCAATTCCAGCGCAGGCTTCCACGTAACTCATGACTGTGCCGATCAGGCTCGGAGTGTGCGCTAATCGCGGCGTGACACCCGCGCGACGGCATCCAGCAATCACAGCATCATGCAAGCCCATGCCTTCGCGGCGGGCGAGGACGATGAGCGGTTCACGCGCAAGCGCAGTCCAAGGAACGAATTTGCGTTTTGCCAGCGAATGACCAACAGGCACGACAATGCCCAGTTTCTCCTCGCGCAACACCAGGGTGCGCAAGCCCAACGCCTCATGGCTGACTACCGGGCGAGTGAGAGCGGCGGAGAGGCGGCCTTTGGCCACCATCTCCCAAACGCGCTCGGGCGTTCGTTCTTCAAGATGAATCGCCACCAGAGGAAAGCGTTTGCGGTATTCGCGGAGCAGGCGGCCTAGGAACGGTTGGGTGGGTGGGCCGATGTAGCCGAGTCGAAGTTCACCTTCTTCACCTGCAGCCGTGCGGCGGACGCGGCGTAGGGATTCTTCAAGTTGTTCAAGCAGCGAGGCTGTCTCGCGCAGCAAAACCGCGCCTGCCGGAGTCAGACGAACATGATGGCGCGTTCGTTCAAAGACACTGGCGCCGAGAGTGGTCTCCAATTGTTTGACGGCGCGGCTGAGGGCGGGTTGCGCGATGTGCAACCGCCGGGCCGCGCGCGAGAAACTCAAATCCTCGGCCACGGCTTGAAAATAGCGAAGGTGCCGCAGTTCCATGCAATATTTGGTGATAACAGCACGGCATCACGCTGATAGCAATACTTTATTTCCGTTACAAGCCTTTCAGGGGTAAGTATAAGTGGGTTGGAATGCAATCTTGAACCAAATGAACACTATTAAATGGATGCTGGTCGTGGTGGTGGGAATGTCGCTGTTGACGAGTTGCAAGAAAGATGCGCCGATTTCCGCAGCCGATGCCAACAAGATAAAGGTTGGTTATATTGGGCTTACGTGTGAAGCGCCAATTTTCACAGCCGTCGAGAAGGGATTTTTCAAGGAAGAGGGGCTGGATGTGACGCTCGTTCAATGCCAGTGGTCGAATTACAAGGATGTGCTGGCGTTGGGGGGCTATGACATCACGCATCATCTCGTCATGTATTTTTTGAAACCGATTGAGCAGGGGTTGGACGTGAAGTTCACCGGGGGAATCCATCGCGGTTGTTTGCGCGTCCAGGCGTCCACCAAGGGAAATATTCATACGGTCAAGGATTTAAAGGGCAAACGCATCGGGGTGCCGGGAATGGGGACGCCGCCGTTCATTTTTGCCAATCGTGTTCTTGGCGCGAACGGCATTGACGCCAAGACTGAAGTTACCTGGTTAGTATTTCCAGCTGGTGAATTGGGATTGGCGCTGGACAAGGGTGAAGTGGATGCGGTGGCAGATTCTGAACCCATCGGGAGCATGCTGATTGCCCAAGGGAAAGTTCGGAACGTTGCGGACCAAGCGGCGGACATGCCGTACAGCCAGGAGTATTGCTGCGCGGTGCTGGTTAACGGGAAGTTTCTTGCCAAGAATCCCAAGGCCACGGCGGCAGCCACGCGTGCCTTGTTGAAAGCGGCGAAATGGGTGGAAGCCAATCCTGCGGCAGCGGCGAAGCTCTCGGTTGAAAAAAAGTATCTGGCTTCCACAGTGGAACAGAATGCGGTCGCGATTTCTCATTTGCGTTATGTCCCGAGCGTTTCCGGAGCGCAGACGGCGGTGAAACTGGCCTCGGCGGAAATGAAAACCGCCGGCATGCTCAGCCCGACCACCGATGTTGAGGATCTAGCCAAACGCGCTTTTGTACAGCTGGACGGAGTTTCGGATCAATGGCTGGAATCGCTTACGGTTGAAAAAGTGGCGGGAGGCCAGGTGCCGAAGATTTGGTATATTCGGGAATATGCGAAAAATGCCTTGGGACACGAAGTTTTCTGCGGACTATGCCTGCCGAATCCAGCTCAATGAACACGACTGTCCAGGAGCTTAAGGAGCCGGTGCCAACCCCGGCGGCCAATACGAAGATGCGATCCGTGAACATCGTTGTACCAGTTACCACACGATTGCCGGCCAAGATTTGGCTTGCGGTTCCGCTGGTGACGGCCATTGCATTTGTCATTCATTTGTGGGCGGCGAAAAATCAGCCAGCAGTGGAAACGAATTCTTACTCGGTGTTCCTAGAGATCGTTTTTGGCATAAGCTTGTTAATTGCTGGCGTACAACTGTTCTGCCCGCCTGTGCGTCGGTGGATGCAACATATGTGTCCGATCATGGCTGCGGCAATTTTGCTGCTCAGCTTATGGGAAGCCATCACTTCCGGGCTGCGATGGTTGCCGATGCCCTATTTTCCGGGACCGCCGGGAGTGTTACAAAGTCTTATCACGGACCGAGCGCGTTTGTTTGATAGCACCTGGCATTCACTCTTTCTCTTACTTTCCGGTTACGCCTTGGGGGTGGCGGTGGCCTTGGTCACGGGGGTATGCATCGGTTGGTTTGCTCCGGCACGTTATTGGGGAATGCCGTTGTTGAAGGTGGTGGGGCCGATTCCGGCAACGGCGTGGGTACCGCTGGCAATGGTGGTTTCTCCTTCGGCAATGTTTTCCGCCGTCGGCTTGATCGCCCTGGCGGTTTGGTTTCCGGTGACCATGCTTACGGCATCCGGCATTTCCAACACCAAGGCGTCCTATCTGGATGTCGCCCGCACGCTCGGGGCAAGTCCGGCGTACCTTATTTTTCGTGTCGCCATTCCAGCAGCAATGCCGAATATTTTTATCGGATTGTTCATGGGTTTGGGCGCATCGTTTTTGACACTGGTAGTGGCTGAGACGGTCGGTGTGAATTCCGGGCTGGGCTGGTATGTAAGTTGGGCGCAGGGTTGGGCGGAGTATGGGAAAGTTTACGCTGCGCTGGTCATCATGGCTGCCTTCTTTTCAACCATCATGACGGTGCTGTTCAAAGTGCGTGATCGCGTGCTCGTCTGGCAAAAGGGAGTAATCAAGTGGTAACCAAGACCATTGACACGGCCATGACCGAAGGGGCGTCGTTGCGTATTGCCAGTGTCAACAAGGATTTTGCCAAGGCGAATGATGTAGAGGCGCGGACGATTGCGCTTCATGATGTGTCGCTTTCCATTGCGGCGGGAGAATTGGTTTCGCTCATTGGTCCGAGTGGATGCGGCAAGTCCACGTTGCTGCGACTTACTGCTGGTCTGGATACTCCCAATTCCGGCGAACTATGGATTGGCCCGGAAATGATTACCGGTCCTAATGCGGAAAGAGGTTTGGTGTTTCAAGATCCCAATTTGTTCCCGTGGCTGACAGTGCGCCGCAACATCGAATCAGGGTTGGTCGCGCGCGGCAAGTTGCAGGAGAAACGGCACGAGGTGGATGAGTTCATGCGGTTGGTTGGTCTTGAGACTTTTGAGAATGCTTATCCGCACCATCTTTCCGGCGGCATGGCCCAACGAGTGGCACTGGCACGGGCGTTGATTAATCATCCGAAGGTTTTACTGCTGGACGAACCGCTCGGCGCGCTGGATGCCTTCACGCGGATGCGAATGCAGGATGAAGTGCTGCGGTTATGGCAGGCGCGCGGCACGACGATGCTGCTGGTGACGCATGATATTGACGAAGCGATTTATATGAGTGACCGGATTGTCATCATGACGCCACGTCCGGGGAGGATTGAGCGGACGATTCCGATTACGCTGGAGCGACCGCGCCAGAGGAATAGTCCGGAGTTTCTTCAATTGCGGGGTGAGATTTTGGAGATGTTACACTTTGCGGGAGAAGCGCGGAGTGCGGAGGTCTGAAAGCGGAAGGCTGAGGACAGAAGACGGAGGGCGGAAGTGGGGTGAGTTCAGCGTCTGCAAAAATATAAGCAATTGCATGACGGTCATTAGAATATAGATTTGGCCCATATAATTGTTTCAACATGAATCCTTCTTTCTTAATCCCTGTTCCAATTCTGGCCACGCTGTGGTTTGGTGCCCGGCACTATCTGAACCTTAAGCTGCAGGATGGGATTTTAAAAAGCCTCTACACAGATCACCACGAGATTTGGAAGCAGTTGGGCGAACCGAGCGGTTGGCAATGGAGCCCGCCTGGGAAGTTTTTTCCATCCGGCTCACATTTCCATTGTTTCGATATGGAAGATCCGGAATGGCTGGTTCAAGCTCCGGAATTAAAAGAATCGTTTTACCGTCTGCGGAAAGGCATTCGTGAATTTAGCTTTATTGGTATGCCAATAATAGTCGCGACCTGGATTTTGTTTTTTGTAATCGTTGGCATGCTTCAGAAATCAGCCGTTCAGAACGTGTGAAAACCTGAACTTGGTTTATGGGCTTCCGGTGTGATTGCCGGATTAAAGATTCAAAACCCAGAACGGACGCGCACCTAGATCAGTGGACGGCTTCGCCGATGTGGACGGGGGGTTCGTTCTGCCTGATCCAGTAATCTCCGAGGCACTTGACGAGTTCAGTGAGCTTTTGCGCGGTCGGGGGTTTGACGAGATAGGAATTGGCACCGATGCGATAGGCGGTATCAATATCGCGGTCCTCGCGGGAGGAAGTGAGAACGACAACGAGAACGGTTTCGAACTCAGGTCTCTCGCGAATCCATTTTAAGACATCCAAGCCCATAACCAGAGGAAGCTTGAGGTCCAGAAGTATCAGGAACGGCAGCGGGAACTGGCTGCGGTCGGTATATTTGCCAGCACCCTGAAGATAATCGATGGCTTCCTGGCCATTGTGCGCCACCTGCATGGGGTTTTGTATGCCCGCGCGGCCTTTGGCTTGTTCCATGAAAAACACATCATCCTCGTTGTCTTCGACCAAAAGAATAGTTCTCGCGGTTACATTCATGACTTTTTAATTTGTATCCAAAATTTACTGCCTTTGCCAAGCTCCGATTCCACTCCCACCTGACCACCCATTCTTTCGATGGCCTTGCGCACAATGCTCAAGCCAATGCCGGTACCTTCATAAGTTCTTTCGGCATGCACGCGTTCGAATATTGCAAAAATGCGGTTCAAATCCTTGGAGGCGATGCCGATGCCATTGTCTTCAAACCAGAGTCGCAGATCATCGCCGCGGGGTTCAGCCCGGATTTTGATGCGGGGTGTTTGTCCGGGTTGGACGAACTTGATGGCATTGCCAAGTAGGTTGGAAATGACTTGAGTCAGTGAGGCTTCATGGGCAATGACGCTGCCGAGAGGTTTTTCAATGGTAATCTCGACTTGGGGAGGTTGAAAACCGGGGTATTGTTGAATGATATCGTCCAACAATTTTTCCAAATCGACCGGATGCAAATCCATCTGCGCCCGCGCTGCACGACTGTAAGATAAAATGTCTTGAATCAGGGTATCCAGGCGCATGCCGGCGCGATTGATGCGCTGCAAATATTGCTGGCCTTCCGGGCCAATCTTTTCGCCGTAGTTTTCCATTACGTAATCGGAATACCCCTGCATGGCACGCAGGGGGGCGCGCATATCGTGGGAAATGCTGTAGGAGAAGGCTTCGAGTTCGGCGATGGTTTCGGAGAGACGGGCGGTGCGTTCGGCGACGCGTTTTTCAAGGTCATCAGCGTGCTGCCTTAATTTTTGCTGGGCTTCCTGCAAGGCAAGGTCGCGATTATGGATTTGCTCAAGCATGTTGTTGAAAGCATCGGTAAGCAGGCCAAATTCATCCCGACCGAGTTTGGCGGCGCGGACGGAATAATCCTGGCGTTCGGAAACGGCTTTGGCCGTTTCGGCAAGTTGGAGCAGAGGCTGAGAAATCTGGCTTTGCAGCAGGCTGGAGAGAAGGTAGGCGACAATAAAGGAACCGAGCATGACCAGAAGAACAATCAAGCTGTAAAGACGAATACGCTCGTACAGGGCACCCATGTCGGATTTGAGGTAGAGCGTGCCCTGCAATCCGCCGCTTTGCATGGCGGGTTGGAAGGCGACCAGATAAGAGCCTTCAAATCGAAGCCCAGCAGGCTCTGGCGCGGTAGGAAAGTTATTGGTGGGAGAGTTGGCCGGATAGGCAGCAAAAAATTTACCATCTTTGTCGTAAAGACAGGCGGCAACGATATGTTGCTCGGCCTTAAGGGCGGACAAAGTTTCCTGGGCGTCCTTGGGATTATCAAACGCGAGGGCGGCGGTGCTGGTGGAGGCTGTCATTTCCGCAAGCGTGGAAAGATGGGCGACCATGGACTGCCGGAAGGTAAACAAATCGTAGGCAAAGAAAGCCGCGCAAGTGATGAGCAGCACGGCGGTGCTGATCAGCAGAATAATGACCGTGAGCTTCCGCTTGATGGGGGTGTTGCGCAACATGGACTATTTAGCTGCGGGAGGGAAGATCTCGGCGGACCTAAGGATTTTGGAACTTATGCTCAGCCTGGCAGCTTTCACGGCATTAACGTTTATCTTCAACTGGATTTTATTGTTCGTGGTCAGGAACCGAACCATTCCTCCACGAGGAACAAAATCTTCCATATCACTGACAGTTAAAATACTACGACCTTGCAGGCTGGCAAGGATGGGGAGGAGATGTTTGGACTCCGAGTCACTAATAAAGAGAATATGGGTATTCTGGACGTCCTGTATGCCGCTATAGCGTTGGACGATGAGCGGACGACCATTGATTTTTTCACCCCGGACCGCTTCATCCAAGTAAGCGCCAAAGGGATCTCTACCAAGGACGCCTATGACCAGTGGGGCCTGTGGATCGGCAAAGGCATCGGGAGGCCATTCGGTGAATTGCGCGAAGTTATAAAGGAAAACGGCCTTGAGTTGATATTCGCGCGATATCTGAGCGGGCGCATTGATGGCGAGCAAAAGGAAAATAAATCCAGCCAGGCAAGCCCGAAGGCGGTGAGTGAATCGCCGGTTCGAAGCTTCCTTTGAAGGATTCAATATGTTTCCTAGAACCGCCATGTGACTTTTCCGTAAATGCTGCGTGGAATTTCCTGACGTGTCGGGGCGGCACCGAATTCAGTGTGCTTGCCGACGAGATTTTGGCCGACGAGGGAAATTTCGAGATTATTTTTAAATTGCCAAGCGAGACGGGCATCGCAGGTGAAGTAACTGGGCACATTCGGAGAGGGCAACGT